>NZ_BAAGYK010000156.1:0-177877 GCF_054779355.1 Azotobacter armeniacus | reverse complement strand
ACCCGCCCGGCCATCGCCGCCAGGGGGTTGAAGTTGCGCGCGGTCTTTCTGAACAGCAGGTTGCCGGCCTGGTCCGCCTTCCAGGCCTTGACCAGCGCCAGGTCGGCGGTCAGAGACTTCTCCATCACGTACCACTCGCCGTCGAACTGGCGGGTTTCCTTGCCTTCGGCGACCAGGGTGCCGTAGCCGGTTTTCGTATAGAACGCCGGAATGCCGGCGCCGCCGGCGTGCAGCTTCTCGGCCAGGGTGCCTTGGGGGGTAAGCTCCGCCTCCAATTCGCCGGCCAGGTACTGACACTCGAATTCCTTGTTTCCTCCGACGTAGGAAACAATCATCTTGCGGATCTGCCGGGTGGCGAGCAGCAGGCCGAGGCCGAAGTCGTCGACGCCGGCAGTATTGCTGATGACTGTGAGGTCCTTCTTGCCGGAGTCGCGCAGGGCAGCGATCAGTGCCTCGGGGATGCCGCACAGGCCGAAGCCGCCGACGGCGAGGGTCATCCCATCCTCCACCAGCGCTTCGAGAGCGGCGTGGGCGCTCGGATATATCTTGTTCATCGTTTCCGTCTCGGGGAGCAATCGTTCGGAAAGGGACAGGCGAGCGTCGTGGCGCTCACTTACTGCCCCCTGTCGGGGGCTATTTCCGCTGTGGATCGAAGGTCCTGGCCAGCCCTGACCAACAGTCATCGTAGTCGGTCTGCCGTTGCGGGCAGTCGAAGGCGAAGCGGCTCGGGCGCAGCACCTGGCCGGTTTCGAACATGAAGGCCATGGTGTTTTCGATCTTCTGGGGTTGCAGTTCAGCGGTGATCGCCTGACGGGTGGTCGCCGCATCGGGACCGTGGGCGCTCATGCGGTTGTGCAGCGAGGCGCCGCCGGGCAGGAAGCCCCCGGCCTTGGCGTCGTAGACGCCCTGGATCAGTCCCATGAACTCGTTCATCAGGTTGCGGTGGAACCACGGCGGGCGGAAGCTGTGTTCGGCCACCATCCAGCGTGGCGGGAAGATCACGAAGTCGACATTGGCCTGGCCGGGCACGCTGCCGGGCGAGGTCAGCACGGTGAAGATCGATGGGTCCGGGTGATCGAAGCTGACCGTGCCGAGGGTGTTGAAGTGGCGGAGGTCGTAGCGGTAGGGCACATGGTTGCCATGCCAGGCGACCACGTCCAGTGGCGAGTGGTCCAGCTCGCAGGCCCACAGCTCGCCAAGGAACTTCTGCACCAGCTGCACCGGCCCGCCGCGATCCTCATAGCAGGCGAGCGGGGCGAGGAAGTCCCGGGGGTTGGCCAGGCCGTTGCTGCCGATCGGCCCCAGTTCGGGAAGGCGCAGTGGGCAGCCGTGGTTCTCGCAGAGGTAGCCGCGCGCGGTGGCGTCCAGCAGCTCGACGCGAAACCTGAGGCCGCGCGGCAGCACCGCGATCTGCAGCGGGCCGATCACCAGCCGACCCAATTCCGTGTCGATGCCCAGGCGCCCGGACTCGGGCACGATCAGCAGTTCTCCGTCACTGTCGAAGAACACCGATTCCATCGAGGCGTTGGCCCGGTAGAGGAAGACGCTCACGCCGCTGGCCTGATCCGCCGGTGCGGTCGCCGCGAGACGGATCAGTCCGTCGAGGAAGTCAGTGTGCTCCGCCGGCACCTCGAAAGGGACCCAGCGCAGTCGGTTGGGGGTGATCGGACCCTCTTCGATGCCGCTGATCTGAGAGTTCAGGCGCTTGAATTCCGGGTGGTTGGCCGAGGGGTGGATGCGGTACAGCCAGGTGCGCCGCGCCTCGCTGCGCGGCACGGTGAAGGCGGTGCCGGAGAGCTGCTCGGCATACAGGCCGTAGGGGAGCCGCTGCGGCGAGTTCTGCCCGACCGGCAGGGCACCCGGCAGGGCCTCGCTGCTGAAGGTGTTGCCGAAACCCGACTGGTAGGTCGGTGTCGAGGGGTCTGGTGTGTGCATGGCGACCTCTTTGTTTTTGTATCGAGCCGCGTTGGTCATGATGGTTCCAGAGCCCTGGGGCTGTCATTGGCCGAAGTCCGGTTGCCGCTCCCACTGGGCATCGGCGAAGGCGGGCAGGGCCATGCATTCGTCGAAGATGCGCATCAGCAGCGGCACACGGTCGAGCCGTGCGTCGAAGCGCCGGGCATTGAAGATCTGCGGTACCAGACAGATGTCGGCCATGCTTGGCTGGTCGCCCTCGATGAAGCGGCCGTGGGCGCCGCCGGCGCGTACCTGGGCTTCGAGCTGGGCCAGTCCGTCCACCACCCAGCGGCGGTACCAGGCGTTGCGGGCGGACTCGTCGGCACCCAGTTCGCGGCCGAGGTAGCCGAGCACGCGCAGATTGTTGAGCGGGTGGATGTCGCAGGCGATGGCCAGGGCGGCAGCCCGCACCCGCGCCCGCGCCGCCGGCTCGCGCGGCAGCAGGGCCGGCTCGGGGCGGGTTTCCTCCAGATACTCGAGGATGGCCAGCGACTGCACGAGGCGCTGCCCGTCGACCTCCAGCACCGGCACCAGGGCGGCCGGGTTGACGGCGTGGAAGGCCTCGCCCAACTGCTCGCCGCCGCGCAGGTCGATCGCCACGTATTGGTATTCCAGCCCCTTGAGGTTGAGCGCGATGCGCACACGGAACGACGCAGAGGAGCGTGCAGCATTGTAGAGGCGGATCATGGGCGCACCTCGCGAGCCGGCAGCACCGTGCCGGCGCAGTCGCCGAAACCGATGCGGCGGGCACCGGCGCGTTCGCAGTGGCCGCGCAGGATCACCGTGTCGCCGTCCGCCAGGAAGGCGCGGGTCTCGCCGTTGGGCAGGGTGATCGGCTGCTTGCCGCCGAGGGTCAGCTCCAGCAGCGAACCGCCCTCGCCGGGCGCCGGGCCCGACTGGGTGCCGCTGCCGAGCAGATCGCCCGGCTGCAGGTTGCAGCCGCCCACGGTGTGGTGGGCGAGTATCTGCGCCATGGTCCAGTAGGCGTCGCGGAAGTTGCTTTCCATGAGCTTGTGCGGCGCCTCGCCGCGCTCGCGCATGGCGGCGGTCTGCAGCAGCACCTCGAAGCGCAGGTCGAGGGCGCCGGAGCCGCGGTTGAAGGTGCTGTCGAGATAGGGCAGCGGCTGCGGATCGCCCGCGGGCCGCACGAAGGGCGCGCGGAAGGGCGCCAGCGCGTCCATGGTCACCACCCAGGGGGAAATGGTGCTGGCGAAGTTCTTGGCGAGGAAGGGCCCGAGCGGCTGGTATTCCCAGGCCTGTATGTCGCGCGCCGACCAGTCGTTGAGCAGCACGGCGCCGAACAGGTGGTCCTCGGCCTCGTCCATCGGCACCGCTTCGCCGAGGGCGTTGGCGCTACCGACCAGCACGCCCAGCTCCAGCTCGTAGTCGAGCCGGCGGCAGGGCACGAACTCGGGCCGTTCGGCATCGGGTGCCTTCACCTGGCCGAGCGGGCGGCGGAAGCTCTGGCCGGATACGCCGATCGACGAGCTGCGGCCATGGTAGCCGATGGGGATCCACTTGTAGTTGGGCAGCAGCGGGTTGTCGGGGCGGAACAGCTTGCCGACCGTGGTCGCATGGTGGATGCCGGTGTAGAAGTCGGTGTAGTCGTTGATGCGGCAGGGCAGGCTGTATTCCGCCGATGCCTGGGGCTGCAGCGCGCGGGCGAGTTCGGCCTGGCGCGGGCTTCCCGCGCTCAGTGCCGCCGACAGCGCGGCGCGCACGTTGCGGCGCACCTCGGGGCCGCGCGCCATGAAGGCATTGAGGTCACCCGCGGCGAGCGGCTCAAGCGCTACCTGCACAGCGCTGCTCCAGCCGCCGGCCGCGGCCGCGCAGGCGAGGTCGAGGATCTGCTCGCCGATGGCCACGCCGATCCGCCAGGGCTCCGCGCTGCCGGCGCGGCGGAAACGGCCGTAGGGCAGATTCTGGATCGGGAAATCGGTCGCGGCGTCATTGGCCGAGGCGACCCAGCTTTGCAGCGTCGGGTCGTGGGTGGCATCGAGCAGCTGAGCGTTGTTCATGTGGTTTTCCTGTTTTTCCTGTGGACCCGACCGGCAAGCGTCGTGTCCAGTGTCGAAGGCGTCGCGCGCCCTCCGGCGGTTTGGCGCGGGCGCCGGCGGGGCTGTCGAAAGGCATGCCGCCGTAGTTGAACCTTAGCGTGGCCGGGAGCCCTGGTCGCGGAATGCTTGCCGCTTGCCCGGGCGAGGGGAGATCGCGCCAGGCACGGGCCGGCGGCTTCTAGTCACCGGCAGGCTGCAGGTCAAGCGGTCGCGGCACGGGCCCAGCCGGTCAGTGGTCGGCGGAGAACTCCTTCTCGTGCAGGAAGGCCGCATGGCGCACGGTGCTGCGGGTGCGGCTCCATTCCTCGACCATCGGGCCGGCCAGCTCATGCAGTTTTTCCAGCACGCCGGGCTCCACGGTGTCGGCCGCCAACTCGATGCGATGGCCGTTCGGGTCGACGAAGTAGATCGACTGGAACATTTCATGGTTGGTCGGCCCTAGCACCTCGATGCCCAGCGACTTCAGGCGCTCCTGGGTCGTCAGCAGGGTGTCCATGTCGGCCACCCGGAAGGCGATGTGCTGGACCCAGGCCGGGGTGTTCTCGTCGCGGCCCATCGGCGGCGAGTTGGGGATCTCGAAGAAGGCCGGCACGTTTCCGGCGCCTGCGTCGAGGAAGATGTGCATGTAGGGATCGGGCTCCTTGGTCGAGGGCACCCGGTCCTCGGAAATTGCCAGCATCAGATCCATGCCGAGTGCTTCACGGTAGAACTCGATGGTCTGCTTTGCGTCGCGGCAGCGATAGGCCGCGTGATGGATACCTTGCAACAGGCTCATGGAATGTCTCCTGGTCAACGGTTCAGATTACGCCGCGGCGTTCCTGATCCTTTTCGATCGAGCGGAACAGGGCGCCGAAGTTGCCTTCGCCGAAGCTCAGGTTGTTCTCGCGCTGGATGATCTCGACGAAGATCGGGCCGATGATGTTCTTGGTGAAGATCTGCAGCAGGTAGCCGTCCTGGTCGCCGTCGACCAGCACCTGGTGGCCGCGGATGCGCGCCTGGTCCTCGCGCACGTTGGGCAGGCGCTGGAACACGTCGTCGTAGTAGTTCGCGTCGATGTCGAGCATCTCGATCGGGCCGCCCTTCATGGCGTCCAGCGAGGCGAGGATGTCGTTGGTGCTGAAGGCCAGGTGCTGCACGCCCGGACCGTTGTACTCGGTCAGGTACTCGGCGATCTGGTCCTTGTCGTCCTTCGGCTGGTTGATCGGGATGCAGAAGCTGCCATCCGGCGAGCGCAGCGCGTAGCTGGTCAGGCCGGTCTTCACGCCCTTGATGTCGAAGTAGCGCACTTCGGTGAAGCCGAAGATTTCCTTGTAGAAGGCGCCCCACTGCCCCATCTGACCTTGCGGCACGTTGTTGGTCAGGTGGTCGATCTCCAGGAGGCCCTTGTCCGGCTGGATCCTGGGCTGCTCGTGCGAAATGAAGTCGGTCTCGTAGATCGAGCCTTTGGCGCCGAAACGCTCGATGAAATAGATCAGGCTGTCGCCGATGCCGTAGATGGCCGGGTAGGGCAGGTCGCAGTCTTTCGGGTCGGCCGCGCGCGCGCCACGGCGAACGGCTTCCTGCTTGGCGGCCTCGGCGTCATCGACGCGCCAGCCCATGGAGCTGATCGACGGACCGTGCGTCTTGGCGAAGCGACCGGAGAAACCGTTGCGCTCGCCGTTCAGCAGGAAGTTGATGCCGTTCTGGTTGTAGACAGTGATGTCCAGCTTGGGATGGCGGTACTTCTTGGAGAAACCGAAGGCCCAGAACAGCTCGTCCAGTTGGGCAAGCGCTTCGCCAGTGAATTCGGTGAACTCGATACCGCGCAGGCCGATGGGATTCTTGTCGTTCATGTCGCATCTCCTTGGATGTGGGGCCACTGCCTGAATGGACTGGGGCAGCGCACGGTTGCGACTTTAGGTATTGATAAGAATCGAAAAAAGCGGAAATATCCGTATATGACCATCTAAAATATAGATGGTGTTGGCTGGGAAAATTGCCCTATGTCCATTGATCTCGAATCCCTGGCTGCACTCGATGCGGTGGTGCGCCACGGCGGTTTCGGCCGCGCCGCGCAGCACCTGCACAAGGTGCAGTCGGCAGTCAGCTACCAGGTGCGCAAGCTGGAGGAGCAGCTCGGCCTGGCCCTGCTCGACCGCGAGGGCTATCGGGTGCGGCTCACCCCAGCCGGCGAGGCGCTGCTGGCCGAGGGCCGCCGCCTGCTCGGGCATGCCGACCGCTTCGAGGCGCTGGCCCGGCAGTTCATCGACGGCTGGGAGCCGCGCCTGTTGCTGGTGGCCGACGGCATCCTGTCGCTCGACGCGGTACTTTCAGCGCTCAAGACCCTGGCCGACGAGCATGTGCCGACCCGCGTGCAGGTGAAGATCGAGTTCATGTTCGGGGTGCAGTACCGCTTCGAGAAGGAGCGGGCCGACCTGATGATCGTCAAGGACTACGAGCCCGACCGCCTGTTGCAGGCCGAGCCGCTGCCGGAGATCGAGTGCGTGCTCTGCACCTCGCCCGAGCACCCGCTGGCCGCAGCCGGCGAAGTGGATCTGGCCATGCTGCAGGAGCATGTGGAGCTCACTGTGCAGGATTCCAGCGACCGCGGCGACGACCGCCACATGTTCGGCGGCGACAGGGTGTACTACCTCTCGGGCTTTTCCGCCAAGCAGCAGGCGCTGCACATGGGACTGGGGTTCGGCTGGATGCCGCTGTACCTGGTGGCCGACGAGCTGGCGCGCGGCGAACTGGTGGAAGTGCACTACCAGGGAGGCTCGCGCTACCGCTTCACGCCGGTGCTGGTGCAGCGGCTGGACAAGCCGCTGGGACGAGCGGGGCAGCGTCTGGCGGAGCTGCTCCGGGCCGGCGCGCGTCAGGAGGGGGAGGCGACGAGCGGAAGGCTTGGCTGAGGCCGCTCCCCCTCCGACCGACGGTACTGTGACCTGTCCTGCAAAGAGCGCACATTGGTCAGGTTTTTCCTGTATAGTAGCCACCGGCCCGAACGGCCGCGTTCAGGTAGCAACTTCCCCGAAGCCCCGCCTTCGGCTGCAGGCTAGCCCTGCGGACTATCCTTGACGATCCATCCCATTCATCACGCGCTCTCGCAAATTCTTGCCGACCGGGCTGCCAGGGTGACCTTCGGGTCTTTGCATGGCATGCGCGCAGCCTTGGGCCTTGGGTTTGCGGATGCACATGAGGCAGATCCCATGACCCAAGAGACCGGCGGCTTTGCCGCACTCGGCATTCATCCCGCTGTACTCGCCGCAATCACCGCAGTAGGCTACGAGGAGCCATCCCCCATCCAGGCCCAGGCGATCCCGGTGATCCTCGCTGGCCACGACATGATCGGCCAGGCTCAGACCGGCACCGGCAAGACCGCGGCCTTCGCCCTGCCGATGCTGTCGCGTATCGACCCGATGCGGCGCGAGCCACAGCTGCTGATCCTGGCGCCGACCCGCGAGCTGGCCCTGCAGGTGGCTACCGCCTTCGAAACCTATGCCAGCCAGTTGCCCGGTGTCGGCGTGGTGGCGGTCTATGGCGGCGCGCCCATGGGCCCGCAGCTGAAGGCGCTGCGCCAGGGCGCGCAGATCGTGGTAGCCACCCCCGGTCGCCTGTGCGACCACCTGCGTCGCGACGAGCAGTTGCTCTCCACCGTGAAGCATCTGGTTCTCGACGAGGCCGACGAGATGCTCAAGCTCGGCTTCATGGACGACCTCGAAGTGATCTTCGCCGCCCTGCCGGAAAGCCGCCAAACGGTGCTGTTCTCTGCAACCCTGCCGCATTCGATCCGCGAGATCGCCGAGAAGCACCTGCACGAGCCGCAGCACGTCAAGATCGCTGCCAAGACCCAGACCGTGGCGCGTATCGACCAGGCCCACCTGATGGTGCATGCCGACCAGAAGACCTCTGCCGTCCTGCGCCTGCTGGAGGTCGAGGAGTTCGATGCGCTGATCGCCTTCGTGCGTACCAAGCAGGCCACCCTGGATCTGGCCAGCGCCCTGGAGGCCAAGGGCTACAAGGCCGCCGCGCTGAACGGCGACATCGCCCAGAACCAGCGCGAACGGGTCATCGAGTCGCTCAAGGATGGGCGCTTGGACATTGTCATCGCCACCGACGTGGCGGCCCGCGGCATCGACGTGCCGCGCATCACCCACGTATTCAACGTCGACATGCCCTACGATCCGGAATCCTACGTGCACCGCATCGGCCGTACCGGCCGTGCCGGTCGCGACGGCCGCGCCCTGCTGCTGGTGACGCCGCGCGAGCGGCGCATGCTGCAGGTGATCGAGCGGGTCACCGGGCAGAAGGTCGCTGAGGTGCACCTGCCCAACGCCCAGCAGGTGCTGGATGCGCGCATCCGCAAGCTGACCGCCAGCTTGCAGCCACTGCTGGCCGAGGCTGAAGCCAGCCACGGCGAGCTGCTCGACCGCCTGACCGTCGATCTCGGCTGCAGCCCGCGTGCCCTGGCCGCGGCCCTGCTGCGCAAGGCCACCAACGGCCAGGCGCTGACCCTGGCCGAGGTCGCGCATGAGCAGCCGCTGGTGCCGGGTGTGGCGGTGCCGCGCGAACGGCGTGAGCGCAGCGAGCGCAGCAGCGTGCATCGCGAGCGGCGTGCGCCGATGCCCCTGCCGGAGGGGCGGGTCCGCTGCCGTGCCGCCCTGGGCGCGCGCGACGGGATCGCCGCGAAGAACCTGCTGGGCGCCATCCTCAACGAGGGCGGCCTGGCCCGCGATGCCATCGGCCGCATCCAGATCCGCGACAGCTTCAGCCTGATCGAGCTGCCGGAAGACGGCCTCGAGCGTCTGCTCGGCAAGCTGCGGGACACCCGCGTCGCCGGCAAGCAGCTGAAGCTGCGCCGCTATCGCGAGGACTGAGCTCCCGGAGAACCGAAAAAGCCCTGCCGACGAGGCGGGGCTTTTTTGTTTCTGCAGCGCGGCCGGGCGTTTCGCGTTTAGAGTCTCTGTACACCATCGACTTGCAGGAGAAGGATGTGCACGAGGATTTCTGGCAGGCGCGCTGGGCGCGCAATGAGATCGGCTTCCACCAGCCGGAGGTCAATCCCTACCTGAGCCGCCACTGGCCCGCGCTGGGGCTGGCGCCGGGGAGCCGGGTGCTGGTGCCGCTGTGCGGCAAGAGCCTTGATCTGGCCTGGCTGGCCGGGCAGGGCTTTTCGGTGCTGGGCGTCGAGCTGGCGGAGCGGGCGGTTCGGGATTTCTTCGACGGGCAGCAACTGGAGCCGCAGAGCAGTCGGCAGGGCCCTTTCACGGTCTACCGGGCCGGCCCCGTGGAAATCCGCTGCGGCGACTTCTTCGCCCTGAGCGCCGCCGATGTCGCCGACTGCCGGGGATTCTACGATCGCGCGGCGCTGATCGCTCTGCCTCCGGAGATGCGCGAGCGCTATGTTGCCCATCTGTCGGCCATCCTGCCGTCCCCCTGCCGGGGCCTGCTGGTTACCCTGGACTACGACCAGGCGCGGATGGCCGGCCCACCCTTCGCCGTTGCCGACCACGAGGTGCAGCGGCTGCTGGCGGCGGACTGGCGGCTGCAGCTGCTGGAAGCGCCCGATGTGCTGAAGGAGAATTGGAAGTTCCTTGAGCGCGGGCTGGAGCGGCTGGAGGAGCGGGTCTACCTTCTGGAGCGTCGTTAGCCGAGCGGTGCCTGCAGGCGGCGCACGAAGCTGTCGGCCTCGTCGATGGAGCGCTGCATGTCGCGCAGCAACTGATCGACGTTGCCCTGCAGGCTGCGGTACTCGCCTTGCAGCGCGCCGATGGCGCGAGCGTTGAGGTTGTGCTTGAGGAACAGCACCTGGTCGCGCAGCACGCTGAGCACCGGCTCGATGCGCTTCTCTGCGGCCTGCATGCGGGTCAGCAGGGTGCGGTACTGCTTGCGGGTGCGCTCCAGCTCCTTGGCGCTGGCCCGGCGCAGGGTGGCGTTGCTGTACTGGTCGAGTTCGCCTTCCCATTCCTCGAACAGCGCCTCGGCCACGTCCTCGACGGCGACGATGCGCTGGCGCACGGTCTTGGCGCTGGCCTCGCTGGCCCGGTATTCGCGATCGAGGGCGCTGTAGCGCGCTTCCAGATCGCCGCCCTGGACCTGCACCACGCTGCGATAGCGTTCGAGGGCGTCCTTGAACTGCTCCTTGGCCTCCTGCTGGCTGTCGCGCGCGGCTTCGACCCGGTCGGCGAGGATGTCGCGCTTGTGGACGCCGGCTTTTTCCATCATGGAGTAGTAGGCGCTCTGGCAGCCGCCGAGGGCGAGCAGGGTGCAGCAGGCGAGAATCAATCGGCGCATGGGGGCTCCTGTTGCCAGCGCGTGGATAAACGAAAGGGGCGACCTGAGGTCGCCCCTTTTCCTGTCGCCATCTTAACAGGTCGCCGTGCCCGGCAGCATGCCGTGTCAGCCGCGCTGGCGCAGTGCCTCGATGCGCTCCTCCAGCGGCGGGTGGCTCATCAGCAGGCCAGCCAGGCCGTGCTTGAGGCCGCCGTTGATGCCAAAAGCGGTCAGGCTGTCCGGCATGTGCACCGGGACGTCCTGCTCGGCCTGCAGGCGCTGCAGGGCGCCGATCATCGCGCGGGGGCCGGCCAACTGGGCGCCGGCCTCGTCGGCGCGGAATTCGCGGCGGCGCGAGAACCACATGACGATGATGCTGGCGAGGATGCCGAGCACCAGTTCGGCGGCGATGGTCGCGATGAAGTAGCCGATGCCCGGGCCTTCCTCGTTCTTCAGCACCACCTTGTCGACGAAGTTGCCGAAGATCCGCGCGAAGAACATCACGAAAGTGTTCACCACGCCCTGGATCAGCGCCAGGGTGACCATGTCGCCGTTGGCCACATGGCCGATCTCGTGGGCCAGCACGGCGCGCACCTCGTCCGGCGAGAAGCGCTCGAGCAGGCCCTGGCTGACCGCTACCAGGGCGTCGTTCTTGTTCCAGCCGGTGGCGAAGGCGTTGGCCTCGTAGGCGGGGAAGATGCCGACTTCGGGCATCTTGATGCCGGCGTCGCGGGACAGTTGTTCGACGGTCTGCAGCAGCCACTGTTCATGGCGGGTGCGCGGCTGGCTGATGATCTCGGTGCCGGTGCCCATTTTCGCCATCCACTTGGATATGAACAGCGACACCAGCGAGCCGGCGAAGCCGAACACGGCGCAGTAGATCAGCAGGTTACCGTAGTTCTGGCCGGTGAAGCGGTCGACCCCGAGTAGTTTCAGGGTGATGCTGGCGATGATCAGCACCGCCAGGTTGGTAGCCAGGAACAGCAGGATGCGCATCATGGAATCAGGTTCTCCTCACAGAGGCAGGGGGTTCATGCCGGGCTATATAAGGTCGCTTCCACAGGCTCTTCAACCGGGCGACTATTTCAAACTGTGTCCCCTGGACGGGCCGGTGACTTGTCGAAGATCAGGCGGCCGAGGCGCACCAGACGTTCGCTGTCGCCCTCCGCCAAGGCCTCGCGCAGCTGCCAGGCCAGGGTGGCCCGGACCCGCCGCGCACCAGCCGGCAGTTCGAGGTCTGCAGGCGACGCGGTGGCGACCGCGCGCGACAAGCGCAGGAAGCCCTTTTCGCTGAGCACGGCCTGGTCCAGAGCCTCGTGGCGAATGGTCGAGTCGAAGCGCAGGTAGCCTTCCTCGGCCAGCCAGAGCAGGGCGCTCAGGCAGCTCTGATGGCGCCTGCTCGGCAGGCCGAACTCGTCCGGCTCCTCGCGGCCGATCAAGTTTTCCACATACAGCGCGATTTTGCGCGGGAAGGCCTGGTGCAGCCGCAGCAGACCTGCTGCGGCATCCTTGTGAAAGTCGTCGATCTGCAGATCCATCACAGCTTCTTATTGGCGGTAGGTCTTGAGGAAGTTGCCGATGCGTCCGATGGCCTGCTCGAGGTCGTCGACCCGCGGCAGGGTGACTACGCGGAAGTGGTCCGGCCACGGCCAGTTGAAGGCGGTGCCCTGGACGATCAGCAGCTTCTCGGAGAGCAGCAGGTCGAGGACGAACTTTTCATCGTTGTGGATCGGGCAGGCCTTGGGATCGATCTTCGGGAAGGCATAGAGCGCGCCCATCGGCTTGACGCAGCTGACCCCGGGGATGTCGTTGAGCAGTTCCCAGGCGCGGTTGCGCTGCTCGAGCAGGCGGCCGCCGGGCAGGACCAGGTCGTTGATGCTCTGGTAGCCGCCGAGGGCAGTCTGGATCACGTGCTGGGCCGGTACGTTGGCGCACAGGCGCATGTTGGCGAGGATATCGAGGCCCTCGATGTAGCTCTGCGCCTTGTGCTTGGGCCCGGAAATGGCCACCCAGCCGGAGCGGAAGCCGGCTACCCGGTAGGACTTGGACAGGCCGTTGAAGGTCAGGCAGAGCACGTCCGGCGCCAGGGAGGCGGTGGAGATATGCTGGGCGTCGTCGTAGAGGATCTTGTCGTAGATCTCGTCGGAGAAGATCACCAGATTGTTCTGTCGGGCAACTTCAACGATCTGTTCGAGCACTTCCTTCGGATAGACCGCGCCGGTGGGATTGTTCGGGTTGATCAGCAGCAGCGCCCTGGTGTTGCGGGTGATCTTGGCTTTGATATCGGCGATGTCAGGGTACCAGTTCGACTGCTCGTCGCACAGGTAGTGCACCGCCTTGCCGCCGGCCAGGCTGGTGGCCGCGGTCCACAGAGGGTAGTCGGGCGCTGGGATGAGCACCTCGTCGCCGTTGTTGAGCAGAGCCTGCAGGACCATGACGATCAGTTCGGAGACGCCGTTGCCGAGGTAGATGTCCTCGATACCGACGCCTTCCACCTTCTTCTGCTGGTAGTACTGCATCACCGCCTTGCGGGCGCTGAACAGTCCCTTGGAGTCGCTGTAGCCCTGGGCGGTGGGCAGGTTGCGGATCACGTCTTGAAGAATTTCCTCGGGGGCCTCGAAACCGAACGGCGCCGGGTTGCCGATGTTCAGCTTGAGGATGCGATGGCCTTCCTCCTCCAGGCGCTTGGCGTGCTTGAGCACCGGCCCGCGAATGTCGTAGCAGACGTTGGCGAGCTTGTTCGATTTACTGACCTGCATGTGTGTGATCCCGAAGAAGAAGCGCGCAGGGGCCGGAGCCAAGTATGGGAGGAGGACAGCAGTGCCGGCCGGGGCCGGACTGCCGGGTCAGCGAACGCAGCCATCTCTTGCCGCCGGACCGATTCGGGCCTAGCGGCCTTGGCTATGGATAACGCGGATGACAAACTGGTGGCGAATCATACGTCGCGGTCCGATTCGGTGGAAAGGTGCCGGTCGGGCTTTTTTCCAGTCGAATGAGGTATACGCATGGACAAGCTCGAAAAATCCCTAGATGCCTGGCGGGAGCTCCTGTCCGAGGAGCGTTTTCGCATCTGCCGCCTGGGTGGCACGGAGCGGGCTTTCAGCGGCGAGTACTATGCCACCAGCGTGCCTGGGGTCTACCACTGCGTCTGCTGCGATGCGCCGTTGTTCGATTCTGCTGCCAAGTACGACGCCGGCTGCGGCTGGCCCAGTTACTTCCAGCCGGTTGCCGCCAGCGCCCTGTCCAGTCGCGACGACTACAGCCATGGCATGCACCGCATCGAGGTGCTCTGCGCCCGCTGCGATGCCCATCTGGGGCATGTGTTTCCCGACGGACCGCCGCCGACCGGGCTGCGCTATTGCATTAATTCCGCCTCGCTGCGTCTGGAACCGTGCAGCGAAACGTGAGCCGGCGGCATCATTCCTGCCGGGTCCGGGCCGGTGCCGGGATCCGGCCCGAACCTTGCGAGAGGACATCGGCATGCGCGACCCCCTGTTCGAGATTCCCCTCGATGGTCAGCCGCGGACGCTGGCCAATTTTCCTGGCCGCGCCTGGCTGGTGGTGAATACTGCCAGCCACTGCCGCTTCACGCCCCAGTACCAGGGTCTGCAGATGCTCTGGCAACGCTATCGGGAACGGGGGCTGGTGGTGCTCGGCTTCCCCTGCAATCAGTTCGGTCAGCAGGAGCCAGGCGATGAATTCGAAATCGCCGAGTTCTGCCAGCTTCACTATGGTGTCGGTTTTCCGCTGTTTCAGAAGGTCGAGGTCAATGGGCCCCAGGCGCACCCCCTGTTCGCGGAGCTGAAGCAGCGCGCGCCAGGCCTGCTGGGCAGCCAGAGCGTGAAGTGGAACTTCACCAAGTTCCTGGTCGGCCGCGAGGGGCGGGTGGTCAGGCGTTTCTCTCCCACGACCGACCCGCGTGAGCTCTGCAGCGAAATCGAAGCCTTGCTTGAATAGGACCTGGCCGACGGCCAGTATCAGGCTGGCCTCGCGCAGTGCGCTCTCCTCATTTGCTGCAGGGTCATCGAGCCTGTCGTCGGCTCCGTTCATGTAGCGTTCGTCTCGCTCGACAACCAAGTGTGCAGCATGTTGGCCAGATCCTCGCGGCGCAGGGGCTTGGCCAGGTAGTCGTTCATGCCGGCGGTGCGGCAGCGCTCGCGCTCCTCCGGTAGAACGTTGGCGGTCAGCGCGATGATAGGCATCTCCGACCAGCGGCCGTCCTGGCGAATCCGCCGGCTGGTCTCGTAGCCGTCCATGACCGGCATGTTGCAGTCCATCAGAATCAGATCCACCGGGCCGTGTTCCAGATAGGACAGCGCCTCCGCGCCATGGGGGGCGATGGCGACCTCGTAGCCTAGCTTGACCAGCATGCCCTTGGCGACCATCTGGTTGACCGGATTGTCCTCGACCAGCAGGACCTGGCGTTGCCGGGATGCTGCTTGCAGGTTCTCTGTGTCGCTGGGCTGGTGGGGCTCTTCGGCGGGCTGGAGGGCACGCGTCAGGGCCAGGTACAGAGACGAGCGGGAGAGCGGCCGGGCCAGTTGCTGGAGGGGTGCCAGAGCGTGAGCCTCCTCCCGTGGCAGGAAGCTGCCGTAGGCGGCCACCACCAGAAATGGCGCGCTGATGGCCGGGCGCATGCCCGGCAGACATTGCGGGCAGTCGGTGATCAGCACGTCTGCCTCGACTCCGGCCAAGCCGCTGTCGATATCCAGCCGTCGATACTCCAGCCCCCAACCCGGCAGATGCATCTCGAGCAGTTCCGCCAGGCCGCTGCTGCTGGGCGTCATGGCGACGACGCGGCCATGCAGCGCGGCGCGGGACACTGCTGGTGTGTGGCAGGGCAGGGGTAGCTTGACGGTGAAGGTGCTGCCCAATCCCTCCTTGGAGGTGAAGGTGAGCCGGCCCTGCATGGCCTCGCAGAGCTTGCGGGTCAGGGCCAGGCCGAGACCGGTTCCGCCGTACTGGCGGGTAATGTCGGCGGTGGCCTGGGCAAAGGGCTGGAAGATGCGCGCCTGGGCTTCCCTGGAGATGCCGATGCCAGTGTCGCGGACGACCAGTTGTATGCCGTCGCCGCGGGCCTGGAGGCGGACGTCGACACGCCCGAAGCGGGTGAACTTGAGCGCGTTGGAAACCAGGTTGCTGGCGACCTGCCTGACCCGCGTCGGGTCGCCGATCACCTGGGCCGGCAGCTCGGGGTCGACCAGGCAGCTCAGTTCGACGCAGGGCGCCGCGCTCTGCGACAGCAGGGCGGCGGCATCCTCGATCAGCGCGCCGATATCGAAGGGGATCTGCTCCAACTCCATCTGGCCGGACTCGAACTTGGACAGGTCGAGCACGTCGTTGAGCAGCCGGACCAGCACCTTGCCCGAGGCGTGGGCGACGGAAAGCTGCTGGCGCTGCTCGCCGCTGAGCGGGCCGTCGAGGGACAGGGACAACATGCCGAGCAGGCCGTTCAGCGGGGTGCGGATTTCATGGCTCATGTTGGCGAGAAAGGCCGAGCGCGCCTGGGCCATCTCCAGGGCGGTGCTCCGCGCTGCCTCCAGGTCGCGGTTGCTCTGCATCAGGCGGGCGTTGGCCGCCTCCAGTTCGGCGGTGCGCGCCGAAACCATGTTCTCCAGTTCGCCGAGATATTCCGTCAGGCGGTTCTCGGCCTCGCGGCGCTGGTCGATCTCCTGGCTGGTCTTGCGCAGCAGCTGGTTGATGGCCTGGACCAGGATGCCAATTTC
The DNA here is from genome assembly GCF_054779355.1 of Azotobacter armeniacus. Classification (NCBI taxonomy): domain Bacteria; kingdom Pseudomonadati; phylum Pseudomonadota; class Gammaproteobacteria; order Pseudomonadales; family Pseudomonadaceae; genus Azotobacter; species Azotobacter armeniacus. The sequence continues at coordinate 161,886 of NZ_BAAGYK010000156.1, read as the reverse complement.
ATCGCTCTCATGGCGCGGCGGGCAGGGCAGCGACCGGTTCTCGTTGGGATTGTGTTCGCTCAACTGATGGATGATGCCGACCAGCGGCCGGGTCAACATCCGGTTGAACACCACCAGCAGGACCAGGGCGAGCAGCAGGCTGCTGGCGAAGCCGGTCAGCAGGGTGAGTCCGGAGCGTTCGAGAAAGGCGCTGCCGAAGGCGTAGGTGTCGATTTCCAGACGCAGGAAGCCGAGGGCTTCGTCGGGGGCATGGGCAATGCTCAGCGAGGCCTCGAAGTGGCGTCGGGGCTTGAACAGCATGTCGCTGAACACCCGGTATTCGCTGTTCATCGGCGGGCGGCTGACCGCGGCCAGGGGGCGCTGGTCGCTGCCGACGATTTCCGCACCGATCACCGCAGGCGAGCGCAGCAGACCGAGAAGTAGCTCCTGGGCCAGCTCGGCATCGATGTTATAGGCGATGCGCGCCGCCGGGTTGAGACTGATTTGCTGCAGGCTGTTGATTTCGCGTTCGATGGACGCGCTTTGACTGGCATAATCCAGGCTGATCTTCGCCAGACTGAGCAGGGTACCGAGCAGGAACGCTGCCAGTACCGCCAGGGAGGCCTGTTTGTAGGAGAGGCGGTTGGTTGGCGCTATGTTGTTCATGCAGTGGCTGGAACCCAAATGCTAGCCGCGTAGGATAACCCAACCATGCTCCGGGCTGGCAGAACCCTTTGCGCATTCTAACCATCGTAATTCGTAATTAAGGAAGGATTGTGAACGCCCGCTTGAGTGAGTTTTTTGACCAGGCGCAGGTCCTGATGCAGCGTCTCGAACCCCTGCTGCCGACGGCTCAGCCCCCACTGGACTGGACCTGCACCCTGGCGGCGCGCTGGCATCGCGAGGGGCGCGGCGGGGCATTGCTGCCGCTGCAGGTGAGCCTGGACATGCATCTGACCGACCTGATCGGCGTGGACAGCCAGCGCGATCAGCTGTCGCGCAATACCCGCCAGTTCGTCGCCGGTCTGCCTGCCAACCACGCCCTGCTGTGGGGCGCCCGCGGTACCGGCAAGTCCTCCCTGGTCCGTGCGCTGCTGGCCGAACATGCCGGGACCGGCCTGCGCCTGATCGAGATCGAGCGCGACCACCTGGCCGACCTGCCACGGGTGGTCGAGCGGCTGGCCGGTCTGCCGCAGCGTTTCGTGCTGTTCTGCGACGATCTGTCCTTCGAAGCCGGCGACGGTGACTATCGGGTGTTGAAGAGCGTGCTGGACGGCTCCCTGGAGCGCGCGCCAGACAACGTGCTGCTCTACGCCACCTCCAATCGCCGCCATCTGATGCCTGAGAAGCAGAGCGACAACGACAACTGGCAACTGGTCGACGGCGAGGTGCATCCGAACGAGGCAGTGGAGGACAAGATCGCCCTGTCCGACCGTTTCGGTCTGTGGCTGTCCTTCTATCCTTTCAACCAGGATCACTATCTGTCCGTGGTGCGTCACTGGATCTCGGTGCTGGCCGGGCAGTGCGAGCTGGCCTGGGACTGGGACGAAACCCTGGAAAAGACGGCGATCCGCTGGGCCCAGGGGCGCGGCAACCGCAATGGCCGCTGCGCCTATCAGTTCGCCCGCAATTGGGTCGGCCTGCAGCTCCTCGGTAGCCGTGCAGTTTCGGGAAGTTATTGATTTAAAAAATCTTTATTCGGGTGTTGACGACTACTAAAAGGCTCCCTAGAATGCGCCCCACTTCCGATGCTGAAGCGAAAGCCGAACATCGGAATCCGGAAGGAAAAAGCTGTTGTAAGTTCCGGGCCGCGTCCCCTTCGTCTAGTGGCCTAGGACACCGCCCTTTCACGGCGGTAACAGGGGTTCGAGTCCCCTAGGGGACGCCAATGCGGGAATAGCTCAGTTGGTAGAGCACGACCTTGCCAAGGTCGGGGTCGCGAGTTCGAGTCTCGTTTCCCGCTCCAATTTCTCGAAGGCGTCGACTCAAGAGTCGTCATCTTCATCGCGTGGCTTCGGATGAAGCCGGCGAGTCGGGACCGCGAAAGCAGCCCGGTCAACAAAAGTCCCACGGGACAGCCAATGCGGGAATAGCTCAGTTGGTAGAGCACGACCTTGCCAAGGTCGGGGTCGCGAGTTCGAGTCTCGTTTCCCGCTCCAGATTTGCGAAAACGCCGCTCATCGAGCGGCGTTTTTGTTTCTGGAATCGGCATGGCACGCGCCTTCCAGTGTGATGACCTCTGCCAGCCCATATTTTGGCGGGAGTCCGAACGCGAAGGGCGCTGGTGATCGGTGTCGCTCCTCCGCCCTCGTAAGGGAGGGATGAGTCATCCCATCCCATCCAGGTGATCGGCCAGTGGCTCTCAGGCCAAACGCCAGAGGTGGCGGTAGGATGGCACTAACAGTTCGAGGCTGTGACCAGGCAGTGACCAATTGCCGGTTGCCCCATCGCTCAGCAGGGGGGCGGCTCGTTCACCGGTCGCCAGGGGGCGGTGATTCTGCCCCCTGAAAGCTCAGAAATACCTTAGGTTCCGTTGGTCAAGCCCAGTGCTAAAACTGAGGCTTTTGCCATGAGCGGCGGAAGTCGTTTGTCTGAGCGATATCGAGTGGGCCCGAGTACAAGGCCTGCTGAGTGCCACAAAGAGCATTCAGTTCACCAGAACCCTCAGTTGTCGCCGGTTCGAAGCGGTGCTCTGGGTGCTTCGTAGCAGTGCTCAATGGCGGATGCTTCCCCAGGCTTCGGCTCATGGACCAGGATGCCGATCTTCAGCATGTCTGTATCGATATTCTACTGCTCGCGCCAATGCCTGTGCGGCCGGAGCGGCCAACAGCTCTGCCGCCCATGAGGCACTGGGGCGTTCGCGGGGTGGCTTCGGCAGCAAGATCCATGTGCTGACGGATGCGCTGGAGTTACCGATTCGCTTCATCCTGATGGAAGGCCAAGCGGCCTGTGGATTGACGGGCCGCCTCGGTCGCTTGACCAGTGTTCGCTCTGCGTCATACCAAAAACAAGCGTGCTGGCGCGGCTGCTTATTCCCCGTTGCCCTCTGCGTTCGAGATGTACGTCATACAACAGTCATAAACATGTCGTGAAATGCTTGGCAGCAGATAATGGCATTTTGCCTTATTCACAGGCAGTCCCGTATGACCGTCACCGAGCAGTTGAGCGCCCTGGATCTGATCCTTGCCCGCGGCACCCTGACCACGCTGTTCCAGCCGATCCTCAGCCTCTCCGAACAGCGCGTCCACGGCTATGAGGCGCTGAGCCGCGGCCCCTCCAACAGCCCCCTGCACGCGCCCATGCCGCTGTTCGGCGCCGCCCGCCATGCCGGCCGGCTCAGCGAGCTGGAGGCCCTGTGCCGGAAGAACGCCTGCCAGCGCTTTCACGAACTCGACCTCGATGGCCGGCTGTTTCTCAACGTCTCGCCGGAGGTCCTCCTCGAACCCGAGCGCCGCACCGGGCACACCCTGCGACTGCTGAGCAAACTGGGCATTCCACCGCAAAAGGTGGTGATCGAGCTGACCGAGCAAACCCCCATCGCGGACTTCGCCCTGCTCGATGCGGCCCTGTGCCACTACCGTGCCATGGGCTTTTCCATCGCCCTCGACGACCTCGGCGCCGGCTACGCCAGCCTGCGCCTGTGGTCCGAACTGCGCCCCGACTACGTGAAGATCGACCGCCACTTCATCGACGGCATCGACCGCGATCCGCTCAAACGCGAATTCGTCGACTCCATTCTGCGCATGGCCAAGGCCTCCAGCGCGCGGATCATCGCCGAGGGCATCGAACGCCCCGAGGAGCTGGCCACCCTCGTCGAGATGGGCGTCGACCTGCTGCAGGGCTACCTGTTCGCGCGGCCTGCGGAGCGCCCGGTCAGTGAGGTCCGCGAATACCTGCCGCAGCCCAGACTGGCCAGCCTGGCCCTCGCCGAGGAGGGTACCGACCTCACCGTGCTGCTCATCGAACAGCCGGGGGTAGCCGACAGCACACCGGTCGCCCAGGTCCTCGAGCTGTTCCGCAGCCAGGCCTCGCTGAACCTCCTGGCGATCCTCGATGCCGAGCAGCGGCCGGTCGGCGTGGTCCACCGCCACGCGCTGTCCGACGCCCTGCTCAAGCCCTTCGGCCCCGAGCTGTTCGCCCGCAAGGCGATCCAGCGGCTGATGAGCGAGGACTTCCTCGCCGTCGACCAGGCGCATTCCCTGCAGCAGATCAGCCGCCTGCTGACCGGCCGCGCCCGCCAGCGCATCGAGGAAGACTTCGTGATCACCCGGGATGGCCGCTACCGGGGCATCGGCCGGGCCATCGACGTGCTCAAGCTGATCACCGAACGGAAGCTCCAGCAGGCCCGCCACGCCAACCCCCTGACCCTGCTGCCGGGCAACGTGCCGATCCAGCAGTGCCTGACCCGCCTGCTGCAGACCCCCTGCGAGGCGCTGGTCTGCTACGTGGATATCGATCACTTCAAGCCGTTCAACGACTGCTATGGCTACGCCAAGGGCGACGAGGTGCTGCTCAGCCTGGCCCACTGCCTGGGCAGCCAGATCGAGCCGCAGTGCGACTTCCTCGGCCACATCGGCGGCGACGACTTCCTGCTGGTGCTGACCTCCCCCGACTGGCGGCAGCGCCTGACCCGCCTGCAGGAAGACTTCCCGGCGCAATGCCGGCGCCACTACCGCAGCGAGCACCTGCAGGCCGGGCACTTCGGCGGCTACGACCGCCAGGGGCGCAAGTGCGAATTCCCGCTGCTCAGCCTGTCGCTGGGCGCCGTCCACCTGTTCCCCGAAGCCTGCGCGCAACTGGACGCCGCGCAGCTCGCCGAACTGGCCTCCCAGGCCAAGCAGCAGGCCAAGGCCTTGCCGGGCAACAGCCTGAACGTGGTCGACACGCGGCAACTGGGGCGGCGGGGGGAAGCGGCCGACCAGGCGCATGTGCTGGAAAGGTTTACCTAGGTGATTAATTTCAAGAGGTTTTTCATGCAGGTTTTCTTACGTAATCTGAGCATCAGGGCAGTCCTAACCACCACCCTTGGCTGTTTCGCGCTGTTGCTGGCCATCGTTGCCGCGCTGGGCTATACCGGTACCGAGGTGGGGAGTCGGACGTTCGCTGAGCATAGCCAGACTGCCGCCAAACTCGGAATGCTGTCCCAGGCGGACAGACTTCGCCTGCGAGCAACCTTGCGCATCAGGGTTTATTACGCCCAAGCCACCGACGGACTGGTCGGCGGTGTAGACAAACAAAACCAACAGGCCGAAGTCACGGCAATGCTCAAGCGGTCCCGCGAGCATCTGGCCACCCTCGAGACCATGCCATCTACCCAGGACGATGAGAGCAAGCTGCAGGCGGCGGCAGTCGTTTTGAGCGCTACCCTGGATGAGCTCGACCGCTATGTCCAAGCCTGGCTGAACCAGGATACCCAGGCATTCGAGCAGCTACAGGAAAAGCTGGAGCGCAAGCATGGCCCACAGATATTCAAGGCGATGGAGGAGGCCGAGGCTTATCTGGCGGCTCTTGGCGAGCAACAGATGGCCGACTATCACAACACCCTGATGCGCTTCGAGATTGTCGGCGGAGTCTCGCTGCTCGTTGCCCTGCTTCTGCTGCTGGGCCTGCGGGCGATGCTGATGGGCTTCGTGGTCAGGCCGGTGGTGGACGCGGCTGGACATGTGCAGCGCCTGGCCCGGGCCGACCTGTCGCAGCCGATCCCGGTGGTTTCGCGCAACGAAATCGGCCAGTTGATGGCGGCCCTGCGCGACATGCAGGAGAGCCTGATCAGGATCGTCGGCAGCGTGCGTGCCGGCAGCGGCTCGATCCTGGTCGGCTCGCAGCAGATCGCCGGCGGCAACGCCGACCTGTCCTCGCGCACCGAGCAGCAGGCGGCGTCGCTGGAGGAGACCGCGGCGAGCATGGAGGAGCTCACCGCGACGGTGAAGCAGAACGCCGACAACGCGCGTCAGGCCAGCGCACTGGCCAACGACGCCTCGAGCACCGCCGGCCAGGGCCGCGAAGTAGTCGGCCAGGTGGTGGAGACGATGCGCGAGATCAGCGACAGCTCGCAGCAGATCGCCCGGATCGTCGGGGTGATCGATTCGATTGCCTTCCAGACCAACATCCTCGCCCTCAACGCCTCGGTGGAGGCCGCCCGCGCGGGCGAGCAGGGGCGCGGCTTCGCGGTGGTGGCGGGGGAGGTGCGCAACCTGGCCGGCCGCTCCGCGGACGCGGCGCGGGAGATCAAGACGCTGATCGAGGCTTCCACCAAGCGGGTCGGCGACGGCTCGCAGCTGGTCGAGCAGGCGGGCAAGACCATGGAGGAGGTGGTCAGGTCGGTGCATCGGGTGACCGACATCGTCGACGAGATTTCCGCGGCCTCGCACGAGCAGAGCGAGGGCATCGCGCAGGTGAACACGGCGATCGCGCAGATGGACGAGGTGACGCAGCAGAACGCGGCGCTGGTGCAGGAGGCGTCGGCGGCGTCGGCGTCGCTGGCGGAGCAGGCGCGGCATCTGGAGGAGGCGGTGGCGGTGTTTCGTCTGAACGCAGAGCAGCAGCGCGCGCCGCAGCGGGAAGCCCGGAGAGAGCCGCGTGCCACGCGGCCGGTAATGCAGGCCCGACCGGTGGCGAAGCCGGTGCCGGAGAAGGAGCATGGCAGAGCGGCCGCGGCCATGGCCGAGGAGCAGTGGGAAGAATTCTGACCAGGCTTCCCCGGCCCGCCATTTGGCGGGCCTTTCGCGTTCAGTGCCTACTGCTGTCTTCCGGCAGGGCGAGCAGCTGCTTCTCCCGGTTCCAGTCGAAGGGCTCGCCGCGGGCTTCAGCTTCGAAGCGGCGCTCGTCGAGCTCCTGATACAGGGCGATTTCCACGTCCGGCATGAAGTGCAGACAGTCTCCGCCGAAGAGCCAGAGCAGGTCGCGCGGCACCAGATGAGCGATCTGCGGATAGCGCTGGAACACCTGGCAGATCAGGTCCTGTCCCAGGTGGCGGTCCTCCGGGCTATTCGCCAGGGTTGCGAGCAGTTCGTCGAAGCGCTCCATGAACAGTGCATGGCTTTCATCGGAGACTTGTTCGGTCTCGCCGAGGGCGACGAGGATGCCGCGCAGGTGGGCGAGCAGGGCGAGATGGTGATTGAGATAGGAAATGGCCATGGGATACCTGTCTTGAAGAGCGCGCGGATTATAGCAAGCCGGCGAAGGAGGCTCTCAGCCCCTCAGCGGACCTGGCCTTCGTGCAGCCGCAGTGCTTCCGGGGCGAAGTCGTCGACGTCGATGACCTGCCGCCGTGCCTCTTCCGCGGCATGCAGGGCGGCGGCCTCGCTGCTGTCCAGCACCCCGGCCGCCAGCGCCGCCTCGATCGGGTCGGCTCCGGGGGCCGGGCGCAGGTGACCTTCCCGGAGCGCCGCGCGCAGTTTCCTGGCACTGGTCTGGTTGGCGGTGAGTCGCTTGAAGGCCTGCTGCAAGGCACCGAGCGGCTGGTCGGGGGATTGTGGGCGATAACACCCCTCGAGCAGCGGCGCCAGGGCCGGGTCGTCCTCGGGACGGCCGAGGATATCGGCGATCTCCGCGTCCAGCCGGTCGGAGGGCCCCCGGTGGCGGCGGCCCAGGGGGAACACCAGGGCGCGCAGCAGCACGCCGAGCGGACGGCTGGGGAAGTTGGCCAGAATGCCGGCCAGAGCCTCCTCGGCCCGGGCCAGGGACTCCTCCATGGCCCAGGCGAGCAGCGCACACTGCTCCCGGGGACGGCCCAGGTCGTGATAGCGCTTGAGTGCGGCCGAGCCGAGATAGAGGTGGCTCAGCACGTCGGCCAGGCGTGCCGAGAGACGCTCGCGGCGCTTCAGGTCGCCGCCGAGCCGCAGCAGGCAGAGGTCGGCGAGCAGAGCAAAGGCGGCCGCCAGGCGGTTGAGGGCGCGGAAATGACGGCGGCTCAGGGCGTCGCCCGGGGCTCTGTCGAGCCAGCCGCCGCCTAGACCGAGCAGCAGGGTACTGCCGGCATTGCCAATGACGTGCCCCAGATGCCCGCGCAGCACGGCATCGAACTCGTCCAGCACCCCGGCCTGGTCCGCACGGCCGGCGAGGGTCATTTCCCGCAGCAGATAGGGATGGCAGCGGACTGCACCCTGGCCGAAGATCATCAGGTTGCGGGTAAGGATGTTGGCGCCTTCCACGGTGATGAAGATTGGCGTGATCTGCCAGAAGCGCGCCAGGTAGTTGTTCGGCCCCATGGCGATGGCCTTGCCGCCGTGGATGTCCATGGCGTGGGAGATGCACTCGCGGGCACGTTCGGTCAACTGGTACTTGAGAATGGCCGAGAGCACCGCGGGCTTCTCGCCAAGATCCACCGCCTGGGCGGTGAGGATGCGGGCGCTATCCATCAGCCAGGCATTGCCGCCGATACGCGCCAGGGCTTCCTGGATGCCCTCGAAGGCGGCCAGCGGCACGCCGAACTGTTCGCGGATTCGCGCATAGCGCCCGCTGACATAGCTGCAGCCCTTGGCCACGCTGGCTCCTACTGCCGGCAGGGAGATCGAGCGGCCCACCGACAGACATTCCATGAGCATCGACCAGCCCTTGCCGATCATTTCCCGGCCACCGATGAGGCAGTCCAGCGGCACGAACACGTCCCGGCCGGCGTTCGGCCCGTTCATGAAGGCGGCGCCAAGCGGCAGGTGGCGGCGGCCGATCTCCACGCCGGGCGTATCGGTGGGGATAAGCGCCAGGCTGATGCCCAGCTCTTCCCGGTCGCCGAGCAGGTGCTCGGGGTCGTAGGTCTTGAACGCCAGGCCGAGCAGGGTCGCCACCGGGCCGAGGGTGATGTAGCGCTTTTCCCAGTTCAGGCGCAGGCCGAGCACTTCCTCGCCCTGCCACTGGCCATGGCAGACGACGCCGCTGTCGGGCATGGCGCCGGCATCGGAGCCGGCATGCGGTCCGGTCAGGGCGAAGCAGGGAATCTCCCTGCCGTCGGCCAGGCGCGGCAGGTAGTGGCTGCGCTGCGCCTCGTTGCCGTAGCGCAGCAGCAGTTCCGCCGGGCCGAGGGAGTTGGGCACCATCACCGTCGAGGCCAGGTCGCCGCTGCGGGTGGCCAGCTTCAGCACGATCTGCGAGTGGGCGTAGGCGGAGAAGCCCTTGCCGCCGTACTCCCGGGGAATGATCAGGGCGAAGAAGCCCTGCGCCTTGATGAACGTCCAGGCCTCGGGCGGCAGGTCGAGGCGCTGGCCGATCTCCCAGTCGCTGACCATGGCACACAGCGCCTCGACGGGGCCTTCGAGAAAGGCCTGCTCTTCCTGCGTGAGGGTGGGTTTCGGGAGGGCCAGCAGCCTGTTCCAGTCCGGCCGGCCGCTGAACAGCTCACCGTCCCACCACACGCTGCCGGCCTCGATGGCTTCGCGTTCGGTGCCGGAGAGCGGCGGCAGGGTCTTGCCCAGCCAGGCCAGCAGCGGGCCGCTGAGGTAGCGTCGGCGCAGGTGCGGCAGGGCCAGCAGCAGGGCGGCCGCCAGCCAGGGTAGCCAGAGCAGCACCAGCAGCCAGCCGGGTGCGTCGCCGGAAAGTCCCATGGCCGTCAGGTACAGGGCGGCCAGTGCCAGGGCGGGCAGGGCCGGCGTGCGCAGATGGGCCAGCACGACCAGGCCGATGGCCAGAAGCAGAAGCCAGACAAGCAGCATTGGTATCCTTCCTGATTGGGGCGCAGGCTGACGCATGGCCTGCCGGAAAGCGCGATCCCCATGAGAATAGCCGAGTGCGGATCAGCGAAATTGTGCCGTGCCGGCCCCGGCCTTGCGGGACGGCGGTTGCAATCGGGGTGCCGTGCCCCCATATGCCGCCTTTCCCGATCCGATCCGGGCGTATATTCCCATGAGTTCTGCTCTGTCCATCCGGCAGCTGACCAAGACCTACGGCAACGGCTTCCAGGCCCTCAGCGGCATCGACCTGGAGGTGGCCGAAGGCGACTTCTTCGCCCTGCTTGGCCCCAATGGGGCCGGCAAGTCCACCACCATTGGCATTCTCTCGACCCTGGTGAACAAGACCAGCGGCAGCGTGCAGGTGTTCGGCCATGACCTCGACCAGGATCCGGCCGGCCTCAAGCGCTGCCTGGGCGTGGTGCCGCAGGAGTTCAACTTCAACCAGTTCGAGAAGACCCTCGATATCGTCGTCACCCAGGCCGGCTACTACGGCATCCCGGCACGCATCGCCAAGGCTCGCGCTGAGCAATACCTGACCCAGCTGGGGCTGTGGGACAAGCGCGACGTGCCCTCGCGGATGCTCTCCGGCGGCATGAAGCGGCGCCTGATGATCGCCCGGGCGCTGGTCCACCAGCCGCGCCTGTTGATCCTCGACGAGCCCACCGCTGGGGTGGACATCGAGCTGCGCCGCTCGATGTGGAGCTTTCTCACCGAACTCAACCGCCAGGGCATCACCATCATTCTGACTACCCACTATCTGGAGGAGGCCGAGCAGCTCTGTCGCCACATCGGCATCATCGACCACGGACGGATCGTCGAGCACACCAGCATGCGCGAGCTGCTGAAGAAGCTGCACGTGGAGACCTTCCTGATCGATCTCAAGGAGCCGCAGCTGGTCGAGCCGTACCTGCCGGGCTATCCGTCGCGGCTGGTGGACGACCATACCCTGGAGGTGCAGGTGGAGAAGAGCCGGGGCATGACCGCACTGTTCTCCCAGTTGGAGCAGCAGGGTGTCGAGGTGCTTAGCCTGCGCAACAAGACCAATCGTCTGGAGGAGCTGTTCGTGTCTCTGGTGGAAAGGAATCTCGACGGGGGGGCGCCATGAGCCTGGAACTGCGCGCCAACCTGGTCGCCCTGCAGACTATCGTCGTCCGCGAGGTGCACCGCTTCCTGCGCATCTGGCCGCAGACCTTATTGCCACCGGCGATCACCATGGTGCTGTACTTCGTGATCTTCGGGAACCTGATCGGTGGGCGCATCGGCGCGATGGGCGGCTTTCCCTACATGGACTACATCGTCCCCGGGCTGATCATGATGGCGGTGATCACCAACTCCTATGGCAACGTGGTGTCGAGCTTCTTCGGCAGCAAGTTCCACCGCTCGGTGGAGGAGCTGATGGTGGCGCCGGTTTCGCCGCACATCATCCTCGTCGGCTATACCTTGGGCGGCGTGCTGCGCGGCTTGGCGGTGGGGCTGATTGTCACCTTGCTGTCGCTGTTCTTCACCAACCTGCAGGTGCACCATCTGGGTCTGATCGTGCTGGTGGTGCTGCTCACCGCGACCATCTTCTCCCTGGGCGGCTTCATCAATGCGGTGTTCGCGCGCAACTTCGACGACATCTCCATCATTCCAACCTTCGTGCTGACGCCCTTGACCTACCTCGGCGGGGTGTTCTACTCGATCGACCTGCTGCCGCCGTTCTGGCAGACGGTGTCGCTGGCCAACCCTATCCTGCACATGGTCAATGCCTTTCGTTATGGCATTCTCGGCGTCTCCGACATCCACATTGGCATCGCCATCGCCTTCATGCTGCTGGCCACCGCGCTGCTATACGTCTACTGCCTGCGTCTGCTGGTGAGCGGGCGCGGCATGCGCCAGTAGGGGCTAGCCGGGAAACTCGAGGATAAAACGCGTCCAGCCCTCGGTCGACTCGCAGCGGATCTCCCCGCCGTGGGCGCGAACGATGGAGCGGGTCAGGGCGAGACCCAGGCCGGCGTGTTCGCTGCTGCCCTCGCGGCGTGCCGGATCGGCCCGGTAGAAGCGGTCGAACAGCCGCGGCAGCTGTCCGGCGGGGATGGCCGGGCCGCTGTTGCCGACTTCGAGGCGCAGGTGGCCCGCAGTGCTCGCCACCTCCAGGCGGATCTCGCCACCGGCCGGGGTGAAGCGCAGGGCGTTGTCCAACAGATTGGACAGCGCTCGCCGCAGCATGCTGCGATCGGCCGCCAGTCGCGCCTCGCCGCGGCGCTCCAGGCGCACCCCGGCGTCCTCGGCGAGCGGCGCGAAGTAGTCGAGCAGGACGTCGATTTCCGCGCCGAGCTCCATGGGCTCGCGGCTCGGCAGCAGCAGACCATGGTCCGCCTTGGCCAGCAACAGCATGTCGGCGACCATCTGCGCCAGCCGCTGCAGCTCCTCCAGGTTCGAGTGCAGGGTTTCGCGGTAGTCCTCCAGGGCGCGCGGCCGGGAGAGGATCACCTGGGTCTGGGTCAGCAGATTGGACAGCGGCGTGCGCAGCTCGTGAGCGATGTCGGCGGAGAAGGCCGAGATGCGCGCGAAGGCATCCTCCAGTCGGGCCAGCATGGCATTGAAGGCCTGGGCCAGCTCGGCCAGTTCGGCGGGCTGGCGATGCTCCTCCAGGCGGGTGGTCAGCGAGCTGGCGGAGATCCCCGCCGCCACCTCGCCCATCCGCCGCAGCGGGCGCAGGTTGCGGCGCACCACCCAGGCACCGAGCAGGGCGGTGGCCAGGGCGGAAAGCCCGACGCCGAGCCAGATCAGCCGCTGCATGCTTTCGAGAAAATGCCGGTGGTGAGCGATGTTCAGGCGCAGGGTCAGCCGCACGCCGTCGGCGCGCCGTGGTTCCAGGGGCGCCTCCAGGCTGCGGTAGGCCTTGGGATCGTGGCGCCTGGGGAGACTGTCGAACCAGCTCCGGCCGTCTCTGCCGGCGATGCGCAGGGCCAGTTCCGGATGCTGGGCCAGCTCTTCCCGCACGGCAGGCAGGCGGCCCGGCAGATCCGCCTCGTCGGTAACGCCGTCGAGCAGGCCGCGCAGCACTGCCAGCTCACCTTCCAGTTGTTGGTGATCGAGCTCGACGAAATGCGCCTCGCTGGCTTGGTTGAAGAAGGCGCCGGCGAGCAGCGAGACGGCCGCGCTGCAGGCGGCGAACAGCAGGCTCAGGCGTGCGCCGAGGGACAGCGGCCTCATGATGCGTCGCGCACCTCGAGGACATAGCCCATGCCGCGCACCGTATGGATCAGCGGCCTGGCGAAGTCGTCGTCGACCTTTGCGCGCAGGCGACGGATGGCCACCTCGACGACGTTGGTCTCGCTGTCGAAGTGCATGCCCCAGACCTCGGCGGCGATCAGCGACTTGGGCAGCACCTCGCCCTGGCGGCGCAGCAGCAGCTCGAGCAGGGCGAATTCCTTGGGTGTCAGCTCGATGCGCCGTTCGCCGCGGCGGACCCGCCGGCGCAACAGGTCGAGCTCCAGGTCGGCGGCCTGCAGGCGGGTCTCCGGCGCCGTGCTCTGGCCACGGCGCAGCAGGGTGCGCACCCGCGCCAGCAGTTCGGCGAAGGCGAAGGGTTTGACCAGATAGTCGTCGGCGCCCAACTCCAGGCCGCGCACCCGATCCGCCACAGCATCGCGGGCAGTGAGAAACAGCACCGGCGTTTCCAGTCCCGTCTGGCGCAGGTCGTGCAGGATCTGCCAGCCGTCGCGGCCGGGCAACATCACGTCGAGGATCAGCAGGTCGTAGTTGCCCTCCAGCGCCAGGCGTTCGCCGCACGTGCCGTCGGCGGCCAGGTCGACGGTGAAGCCGGCCTCGCCGAGGCCCTGCTGCAGGTAGCGGCCGGTCTTGGGTTCGTCTTCGACGATCAGCAGTTTCATCGCTGTGTCCGTAGTAGGAGGGTGCCCTTTATACCGGCTGCGGTCCCACCCGTCCTCCGGCATGAAAGCCGGCCGCGAACCCGATACACTTGCCGCGCTCGTTCACACCATCAGGTTTTTGCATCATGCATCCCGCTGCCGAACACTCTCCGCTGGGCAAGTCCAGCAAATACCTCGACACCTATACGCCATCCCTGCTGTTCCCCATTCCGCGTGCGCCGAAGTGGGCCGAGCTGGGGCTGACGGCAGCGAGCCTGCCGTATCGCGGGGTGGATGTGTGGAACTGCTACGAGCTGTCCTGGCTGCTGCCCTCGGGCAAGCCGGTGGTGGCCATCGGCGAGTTCGTCATTCCCGCCGACTCGCCGAACATCGTCGAGTCGAAGTCCTTCAAGCTCTATCTCAACTCCCTCAACCAGACCGTCTTCGCCGACCACGAGGCGCTGCGCCAGATCCTGGCCGCGGACCTTTCGGCCGCGGCCGGGGCGCCGGTGGCGGTGCGCCTGCGCAGCCTGGCCGAGGTGCAGGAAGAGGGCGTCGCGGCACTCCCCGGGCGGTGCATCGACGCGCTGGATGTGGCCATCGAGCGCTATGGGCAGCCGTCTCCCGAACTGCTGCGTTGCGATCCACCGCACCGAGTGGAGGCCGTGCTACACAGCCATTTGCTCAAGTCCAACTGTCCGGTGACCGGCCAGCCGGACTGGGGCAGTGTGGTGGTGGACTACCGTGGCCCGGCGCTGGACCCCGCCAGCCTGCTGGCCTATCTGGTGAGCTTCCGCCAGCATGCGGATTTCCACGAGCAGTGCGTCGAGCGCATCTTCCTCGACCTTCAACGCCTGCTCGAGCCGGAGCGGCTGACCGTCTACGCACGCTACGTGCGCCGCGGCGGGCTGGACATCAACCCTTACCGTAGCACCGAGTCCATCGTTCCGGATAACCGGCGCCTGGCGCGCCAGTGAAAAGCTCGAAAAAGAGGGCTTGAGGGAGGGGCGATGAGCGGGCGCAATGCCTACTCAATGCTTCCAGAAGCTCGGGGTCAGCAGCAGCAGCACGGTGATGATCTCCAGACGGCCGAGCAGCATGCCGATCGACAGCAGCCACTTGGCGGCGTCCGGCAGGCTGGCGAAGTTACCGGCCGGGCCGATGATCGGGCCGAGGCCGGGGCCGACGTTGCACACTGCGGTGGCGGCGCCGGTCAGGGCGGTGATCAGGTCGAGCCCGATGAAGCTGAGGCCGAGGGCGACCGCGCCGATGGTGACGGTGAAGAAGAACGAGAAGGTGAGGATCGAGCGGACGATCTCCTCGTCCAGGTTGTGGCCGTTGTATTGCTGCTTGAGCACCGCACGGGGGTGGATCAGCTGGCGCATGCTGGCCTTGAGCAGCACGTAGGCGACCTGGAAGCGGAACACTTTGAGTCCGCCGCTGGTCGAGCCCGAGCAGCCGCCGACGAAGGTCAGGTAGAAGAATACCATCACCGCGAAGCCGCCCCACTGGGTGTAGTCGCCGAGGGCGTAGCCGGTGGTGGTGACCACCGACACCACATTCACTGTGACGATGCGCAAGGCGTCCATGAATGCTTGTTCGGAATGCATCCAGAGCCAGAGGCTGAACAGCAGGCAGGTGAGCGTCAGCATCAGCAGGAAGCCGCGTACCTGGTGGTCCCGGAACAGGGCCTGGCTGTTGCCGCGCAGGGTCGAGACGTAGAGGGTGAACGGTAGGGCGCCGAGCAGCATGAGAACGATGGCGACCCAGTGCACGGCCGGGCCGAACTTGCCCAGCGAGGCGTCCGAGGTGGAGTAGCCGCCGGTGGCAATGGAAGTCATCGCGTGGTTGACGGCGTCGAACCAGCCCATCCCGGCCAGGTGGAAGGCCAGGATGCCGAGCAGGGTAAAGCCGACGTAGATGGCGACGATGTATTTGGCCACCATGTGCGAGCGCGGCATCACCTTTTCCGACCAGTCCGAGGATTCTGTCTGGAACAGGCGCATGCCGCCGACGCGCAGCAGCGGCAGGATCGCCACTGCCATGCCGATGAAGCCGATGCCGCCCAGCCACTGCAGCATCGAGCGCCACATCAGCAGGCCCGGCGAGGCGCTGTCCAGCCCGGACAGTACCGTCGAGCCGGTGGTGGTGATGCCGGACATGGTCTCGAAGAAGGCGTCGGTATAGCTGATGTTCTGCAGCAGGTTCAGCGGCAGGGCGGCGAAGACGCAGACCACCAGCCAGCTGGCGGTGGTCAGCAGATACATGTCGCGGGGCCGCAGCTGCACATGCTCCGGACGGCCGGGCAGAATCAGGGCGACGCCGGCGCTGAGGGTGATCATGCTCGCCCAGGTGAAGGATTCGATCTCGTGGGTATGTTCGTAGATCTGCAAGGTCAGCATCGGCAGGATCATGCTGATGGCGAGGGTGATCAGGAAGATGCCGAGAATGAAGCCGATGATGCGCAGAGTCGGCAGAGCCATGGAAAGGTGCCTGGGCTGAGAGTTCAAGGCGGGCCATTCTACCTGCGCCGGTCGCACTGTAAACCGCGGGGGCGCGCCGGGTACTTCACAAGTGCATGGTGGCGAATAGAATAGCGGTGCTTGTCAGGGTCAGGCCGGGCGAAGGGTGTCCATGCGGCTGCTCTCGCCGTTCCCTCGCGCCGCCTGGGCGCCGGCCCGTGCCGGTTTCTCGTTCAGTTCCCAATCATGTCCAATCTGAATCCTTGTTTGACGTGCGGTGCCTGCTGCGCGCATTTTCGTGTGTCCTTCTTCTGGGGCGAGTGCCGCTCCGCCGGCGGGCTCGTCCCGGACGATCTGGTGGTGCCGGTCGGCCCGCATCGGGTGGCGATGTGCGGCACAGAAAGCAGGCCGGTGCGCTGCATCGGCCTGCTCGGCGAAGTCGGCGGTGCGGTGCGCTGTACCCTCTACGAGCAGCGCTCCAGTACCTGCCGGGAGTTCGAGGCTGCCTGGAGCAACGGCCTGGCCAATCCCCACTGCGACACGGCCCGCGCCGCCTATGGCCTGCCGCCGCTGACGCCGCCGCTGCAGCCGGATCTGGCCCCGGAGCGGGTGGCCTGAGCGCGGCGAAGCCTGACGGCTCGGCATAGAATCAGCCCATATCACTGCCAAGGAGGTGCCCATGGAGGCTCTCGATGCCCTGCTCAACCGCGTTTCCGTCGCTCGCCTGCATGACCCGGCGCCGAGCGCCGAGCAGCGGGAGCGCCTGTTCGCCGCCGCCCTGCGCGCGCCGGACCATGCCCAGTTGCGTCCCTGGCGCTTTCTGACCGTGGAGGGCGAGGGCCGGGAGCGCCTCGGCGAGCTGTTCGCCAGCGCCATCGCCACCGGCCAGCCGGAGGCTCGCGAGGAAGTCCTGCAGAAGGCGCGCAGCGCGCCGCTGCGTGCGCCCCTGCTGGTGGTGGTGATCGCCAGCCTGAAGAAGCACCCTCGGGTGCCGGATGTGGAGCAACTGCTCAGTGCCGGCTGTGCCGCCCATGCCCTGTTGCTGGCCGCCCATGCCCAGGGACTCGGGGCGATGTGGCGGACTGGCGATGCGGCCTACGATCCGTTGGTGGCGGCCGGCCTGGGACTGGCCGGCAATGAGCGGATCGTCGGCTTTCTCTACCTGGGGACGCCGGAAGGCGAGTTGCGGGTGCCGCATCGGTTGATGACGGCCAATTTCGTCAGTGCCTGGCCAGCCTGAGCCGGTGGCTCACTGGGGCGCTGCCAACGGCAGGTCGAGGCTGGCAACGAAGCCGCCGTCCGGATGATTGGCGAGGATCAGCCGGCCGTTATGGCATTCCGCGGCGCGTCGGGCGATGGCCAGGCCCAATCCGTGACCGGCCGAGCTCTGTCCGGGAGCGCGGTAGAAGGGCTCGCCCAGGCGGGCCAGATGTTCCTCCGCCACTCCAGGGCCATGATCATGCACGCTGAGCAGCAGGCGTTCGGCGCGGCGTTCGGCGCGGATTTCCACCGGCCGGTCCGCCGGGCTGAAGCGCAGGGCATTGCGCAGCAGGTTGTCCAGCGCCCGTTCGAGCATGTCCGGCCAACCTGAAAGCTCGAGCCCAGGGGGCAGTTCGCTGCGGATTTCCCGATCTGGAGCACTGAGGGCATAGTCGTTGCACAGGCGTGCGACCAGTTCGGCCAGGTCGATCGGGCGGGCTGCACCGGGGTCGGCATCGAGGCGCGCCAGGGTGAGGATCTCGCCGATCAGCGCCTCCAGGCGGTCGCATTCCAGGGTCAGGCGCGGCCACAGGCGAGCGCGCTCTTCCGCTTCGGCGCGTTCGGCCAGGGCCAGGGCGATGCGCAGCCGCGCCAGCGGCGAGCGCAGTTCGTGGGAGACGTCGCGCAGCAGCTGGCGCTGGCTGCCGATCAGGCTCTGCAAGCGCGCGCCCATGCGGTTGAAGTCGCGGGCCAGCACGCCCAGTTCGTCACCCCGGTTGGACAGGCGCGCCAGGCTGTTCTGCTGGTAGCTGGTCTGCCCGAGGTCATGCACGGCACGGCGCAGGCGGTTCAGCGGGCGGGTGATCGAGACGGTCAGCAGCAGGCTGAGCAGGGTCAGCACCACCAGGGCGATGAGCAGGGCGCTGAGTGGCCAGAGCAGACTGTCGTGGCGCCAGGCCTGCAGCTCCTCGTGGGGAATCCGGTAGATGAAGAGGTAGGTCTGCCCGCTCTTCGGACTGGTGTATTCCTGGCTCAGCTGGCGCCAGGGAAAGCGCGGCAGAGGCGGGCGGTTGCCGAGCTCGTGGGGCGGTGGCGGCGGTCGATGACGCCGGGTGAGGTCGCGGCTGGAGAGGTGGCGTCCGGTCTCGTCCAGCACCTGGACGAAGACGCGATACTGGTTGCGGTTCTCGTCCAGCAGGGGCTGTGCGGCCAGCGCCCCCTGTGCCTCGTAGCGTTCCGTCCAGCGGGTGGCGAGGTCCTGCATGCCGGGGTGGCGGGCAATGATCCAGGCATCGTTGTTCAGTGCTCGGCCGAGCAGCAGGGACAGACCGGCGACCAGCACCAGGGCCAGCCAGAATGCCGCGAGGACTCGCCAGAAGAGTGAGCGCATAGGGAACTCGGTGTTGCAGGCAGGAAAACCGAACCGCCCGGTGGGCGGTTCGGCGGGGAAGGGCTCAGTTCTGCTTGCCTTCCTTCTCGGCCTTCCATTTGCGGAATTCTTCCCATTCGGCGCGGCGTTTTTCCTGCTCGGCCTTGCGCTCGTCGAAGGCCTTCAGCTGCTCTGGAGTCAGCTGGGCGCGGAAGGCCTTGTCGGCCTTTTCACGACTGGCCTGCAGCTCTTTCTGCATGGCTTCCTTGTCGGCCTCGGACAGCTTGTCCAGGTAGCGTTGGGTGATCTCGCGCTTCTCCTTGGCGGTTTCCTGATATGCCTTGTGCGCCGCC
This sequence comes from Azotobacter armeniacus, assembly GCF_054779355.1. Taxonomy (NCBI): domain Bacteria; kingdom Pseudomonadati; phylum Pseudomonadota; class Gammaproteobacteria; order Pseudomonadales; family Pseudomonadaceae; genus Azotobacter; species Azotobacter armeniacus. The sequence continues at coordinate 143,001 of NZ_BAAGYK010000156.1, read as the reverse complement.
TTGCGCTGCTCGGCGTTCAGGGTGATCCCGTGCATGGGGCCCATTGTTCCGGGCATGCCGTCCCGTCCCTGATAGTAATAGCCGGGGCCCATGCCGTATCCGGGGTGGCCCGGCTCTGCGGCAATTGCGGCGACGGGCAGGGCGGCGGCGAGCAGCAGTATGGAAAGAGTCTTGCGCATGGTGTGTTTCCTCATTGCGGAATCGGCTGTGTGCCGGGTGAGTTCAGTCTAGGAAATGCACGGTCAGGTGGGGTCAGGCGAGGGTAAAGGCTGGGTAAATATGCCTTCAGGCGCTGTAGTAGTAGCCGCGGCTGCGCAGGGCGACGATGCGTGGACTGCCGTCCGGGTGCGGTCCGAGCTTCTTGCGCAGGTTGCTGACGTGCATGTCCAGACTGCGGTCGTAGAGGGTCAGTTTGCGGCCGAGGGCCAGTTGCGCCAGGGTCTGCTTGTCCACCGGCTCGCCCGGCTGGCGCAGCAGGGCTTCGAGCAGACGGCTCTCGGAGACGGTGAGGGCGATCTCGTGGCTGCCGATGTCGACCACTCCGCGCGCTGTGCTGAAGCACAGGTCGCCCAGCTCCAGCTGGCTGGAGGCCGCCGGCGGCTGGCTGCGGCGCAGCACGGCGCGCAGGCGGGCAGTCAGTTCGCGCGGATCGCAGGGTTTGGCCAGATAGTCGTCGGCGCCGAGTTCCAGGCCGAGGATACGGTCCAGCGGCTCGCCGCGGGCGGAGAGCATCAGCACCGGCAAGCCGGGATAGTCGCCGCGCAGCTGCTTGAGCAGCTCGAGACCGGAGCCGTCGGGCAGCATCACGTCCAGTACCACGACATCCGGGGTCTTTTCGGTGAGGGCGATGCGGGCGCCGTGGCCGTCGTGGCAGGCGCGCACCTGGAAGCCTTCCTGGCTTAGCCAACTGGTGAGCAGCTCGCACAGCTCATGGTCGTCGTCGATCAGCAGCAGTTCGCTCATGGCGGCGCAGAAAGTCAGGGCAGGGCTTTGTTGAAGGGCTTGACCCTGACCTCGGCATACACGCCGGCGGCGCAGTAGGGGTCGGCCTCGGCCCAGCTACGGGCGGCGGCCAGGGATTCGAACTCGGCGACTACCAGGCTGCCGCTGAAGCCGGCCGGGCCGGGGTCAGGGCTGTCCACGGCCGGATGCGGGCCGGCCAGCACCAGGCGGCCTTCCTGCTTCAGCTGCTGCAGGCGGGCGAGGTGGGCAGGGCGGGTGGCCAGGCGCTTGTCCAGGGAGTTTTCCGTGTCGGTGGCGATGATGGCGTAGAGCATGTCAGTCCTTGGGCTTGGCGGAGGAGGGGCCGGTGGCGTGTTCTTGCATGTGGCGGGCGAGGAAGACCCCCTGGCCGACCAGGAACAGGACGGTCATGCCCAGGCTGCCGAACACTTTGAAGTCGACCCAGAATTCGTGGAAGGTGAAGGCGACGAACAGGTTGGCGCAGCCGCTGAACACGAAAAACGCCACCCAGGCGAGGTTCAGGCGCGTCCACAACGGCGCCGGCAGGCTGACCGCGTGACCCATGATGCGCTGGATCAGCGGGCGGTCGCCGATGAAGTGGCTGGCGGCGAAGCCCAGGGCGAACAGCCAGTTGACCACCGGCGCTTTCCACTTGAGGAAGGTCTCGCTGTGGAAGGTCAGGGTCATGCCGCCGAACACCAGGCAGGCGAGCAGGGTGATCCACTGGCCCTTTTCCAGCCGGCGCTGGATCAGGAACAGGACGCCGTAGACCAGCAGCGAGGCGAGGATCAGGACCGCGGTGGCGCTGAAGATGCCGCCGAAAGTGAAACTCTGGCCGGCCAGTTCGACGGCGCGTGGTTCCAGCTTGTAGACGATGAAAAAGAGAATCAGCGGAATGAAATCGATGAATTGTTTCACTGTGGCAGCCAGAAGCGGGATGTGACGGCATAATAACAAACCTCGACAGCCGCGAAAGCCAGCGCCATGAAGGTCGATCTGCACTGCCACAGTACCGCTTCCGACGGTGCGTTGAGCCCCGCCGAGGTGGTTCGCCGCGCCTACGGACGTGGCGTCCAGTTGCTGGCGCTGACCGACCACGACACCCTGGACGGGCTCCCCGAGGCTCAGGCCGCCGCCGCCGGGCTGGACATCGAGCTGATCAACGGCATCGAGCTTTCCGCCCAGTGGGGTGGGGCGACCGTGCATGTGCTCGGCTACGCCTTCGCCAGCGATGCGCCGGCGCTGCGCCAGGCCCTCGCCGGGCTGCACGAGGGGCGCTGGCAGCGGGCCGGGGAGATTGCCCGGCGGCTGGCCATCAAGGGCATGGGCGGTGCCCTGGAGGGCGCCCGGGCGGTGCAGCGCGAACTGGGTGACAGTGGCAACGCGCCGGCGCGCCCGCACTTCGCCGAGTTCCTGGTCCGTGCCGGGCACGCCCGGGACCGTGCGGAAGCCTTCCGCAAGTGGCTGGGGGCGGGCAAGCTGGGCGACGTCAGACAGCATTGGCCGAGCCTCGAGCAGTCGGTCGCCACCCTGCGTGCGGCCGGTGCCTGGATCAGCCTGGCGCATCCCTGGCAATACGACTTCACCCGCAGCAAACGGCGCCGCCTGGTCGGAGATTTCATCCATGCCGGCGGCCATGCGCTGGAGGTCAGCAACGGCCTGCAGCCGGCCGAGCAGGTCGGCGGTCTGGCCATTCTGGTTCGCGAGTTCGGCCTGCTGGCCAGCGCCGGCAGTGATTTCCATGCCCCTGATGCGTGGTCCGAGCTGGGTCTGTACCGCCCGCTGCCGGACGACCTGCCGCCTCTCTGGACGCGTTTCGCCCATGTCCGCCACTGCGCCGTCCTCTGAACAGGGAACTCATGTGAGTCAGTACTTCCAGATCCATCCGGAAAACCCCCAATTGCGCCTGATCCGCCAGGCCGTGGAGATCGTCCGTGGCGGCGGAGTGATCGTCTATCCCACCGACGCCTCCTACGCGCTCGGTTGCCAGCTCGGCAGCAAGGCTGGACTGGAGCGCATCCGCCGCCTGCGCCAGCTGGACGACCGGCACAATTTCACCCTGGTGTGCAGCGACCTCTCCCAACTGAGCCTGTTCGCCCGGGTCGACACCGGAGCCTTCCGCCTGCTCAAGACTTGGACCCCGGGCCCCTACACCTTCATCCTCAACGCCAGCCGCGAGGTGCCACGCATCATGCTGCATCCCAAGCGGCGCACCGTCGGCCTGCGCATCCCGGCCAATCGCATCGCCCAGGCCCTGCTGGCAGAGCTTGGCGAGCCGCTGATGAGCTCCAGCCTGATCCTGCCCGGCGAGACGCTGCCGATGAGCGAGCCCGAGGAGATGCGCCGGGGCCTCGAACACCAGGTCGATCTGGTCATCGACGGCGGTGCCGGCGCCCTGGAGGCCTCCACCGTGGTCAGCCTGCTCGACGGCGAGCCCGAAGTGCTGCGCATCGGCTGCGGCGACCCGGCACCCTTCGCCGGCGAAGCCTGAGTCTTGCGTCGCCCAGTGCAGGCCGGCGCCGCGCCTGCCGACGAGTCCATGCCGGACGAAGGATCCGCCGCCTCCGGAGCCGGCGAGCGCCAGGAGCCATCCTTCGCGCTGGTCTACGGGCAGGCGCTGACCGAGCTGCCGCAGGACCTGTACATCCCGCCGGACGCCCTGGAGGTGTTCCTCGAGGCCTTCGAGGGGCCGCTCGACCTGCTGCTCTACCTGATCCGCCGGCAGAACATCGACATCCTCGACATTCCGGTGGCCGAGATCACCCGCCAGTACATGGGCTACGTCGAGCTGATGAAGGTCGCGCGCCTGGAGCTGGCCGCCGAATACCTGGTGATGGCCGCCATGCTCGCCGAGATCAAGTCGCGCATGCTGCTGCCGCGTTCGGCGGAGGCCGAGGAGGAAGAGGAGGACCCGCGCGCCGAGCTGATCCGCCGCCTGCAGGAATACGAGCGCTACAAGAGCGCTGCCGAGGAACTCGACGGCCTGCCGAGGGTCGGTCGTGAACTGCACCTGGCGCAGCTGGAGGCGCCACAGGCGCGGGTGCGCCGCCTGCTGCCGACGGTCGGCCTGGACGAGCTGCTGCTGGCCATGGCCGAGGTACTGCGCCGCGCCGACCTGTTCGAAAGTCATCAGGTCAGCCGTGAGACGCTGTCCACCCGCGAGCGCATGAGCGAGGTGTTGGAGCGCCTGCGGGACGGTAGCTTCGTGCCCTTCGTGCAGCTGTTCCGGGCCGAGGAGGGGCGCCTGGGGGTGGTGGTGACCTTCATGGCAGTGCTCGAGCTGATCAAGGAGTCTCTGGTCGAGCTGGTGCAGACCGAACCCTTCGCGCCCATCCATGTGCGCATCCGTACGGACGAGCCTTCGGGAGAAATGGGATGAACCTGAACGATCCGGCCGGACTGGCGGTGTTGCTCGAGGCCTATCTGCTCGCCGCCGGCCGGCCGCTGTCGCTGGAGCGCCTCGGCGAGCTGTTCGGGGAGGCCGAGCGGCCTGAGCCGGCCCGCCTGCGCGACGCCCTGGCGATCCTCGCACACTCTTGCCAGGGCCGCGCCTTCGAGCTGAAGGAAGTGGCTTCCGGCTATCGCCTGCAGGTGCGCGAGTGCTTCGCACCCTGGGTCGGGCGTCTCTGGGAGGAGCGCCCGCAGCGCTACTCTCGGGCCCTGCTGGAAACCCTGGCGCTGATCGCCTACCGCCAGCCGATCAGCCGCGGCGAGATCGAGGAGGTGCGCGGCGTGGCGGTGAGCAGCAACATCGTCAAGACCTTGCAGGAGCGCGAGTGGATACGGGTGGTCGGCCATCGCGAGGTACCGGGCCGGCCGGCGCTGTTCGCCACCACCCGCGCCTTTCTCGACCATTTCAACCTGAAGAGCCTCGACGAGCTGCCGCCTTTGGCGGTCCTGCGCAGCCTGGAGCCCGCGTCGGGCACCACGGACGACGGGGAACTGCCGCCGGCCGGCCTGCAGGTGCGCGCCGAACTCGCCGAGCCGGCCGAGCAGACCAGCTTCCGCAGCTTGCTGGCAGAGCTGGACTCCATGGAACAGGGGCTCAAGACCGACTTCGATGATCTGCCGGAGGCGGACGTCCCGGGCGATACCGGCATGGAGCGCACTGCGGACGACTCCTGAGCGGGGCGGCGGCGAAAACCGCCTGCGGCTTGTCCATTTCCCGGCGCTGGGCCTAAATGAATACTGACCAGCCAGTGGGAGTCCGCGATGCATCCCCAAGTTCTCGAAGTTACCCGGCGGCTGACCGAGCGCAGCCGCGCCACCCGCGAGCGCTATCTCGAGCAGATGCGCCGCGCCGCCGCCGAGGGGCCGTCGCGCGCCCGGCTGCCCTGCGCCAACTTCGCCCATGGCGTGGCCGGCTGCGGCGAGGACGACAAGCAGCGCCTGCGCCTGCCCAACCATGTCGACGTAGCCATCGTCTCGGCCTACAACGACATGCTCTCGGCCCATCAGCCCTATCAGCATTTTCCGCCGATCATCAAGTCCGCCCTGCAGGAGATCGGCGCGGTCGGCCAGTTCGCCGGCGGGGTGCCGGCGATGTGCGACGGTGTCACCCAGGGCGAGGCGGGCATGGAGCTGAGCCTGGCCAGCCGCGAGGTGATCGCCATGGCCACCGCGGTGGCGCTGTCCCACAACCTGTTCGACGCGGCGCTGTGCCTGGGGATCTGCGACAAGATCGTCCCTGGCCTTCTGATCGGCGCGCTGCGCTTCGGCCATCTGCCCTTCGTCTTCGTGCCCGGCGGGCCGATGCCCTCGGGCATCTCCAACAAGGAGAAGGCTGAAACCCGCCAGCGCTACGCCGAAGGCAAGGCCAGCCGCGCGGAGCTGCTCGACTCGGAGATGAAGTCCTACCACAGCCCCGGAACCTGCACCTTCTACGGCACCGCCAACACCAACCAGGTGCTGATGGATGTGATCGGCCTGCACCTGCCGGGCGCCGCCTTCGTCAATCCCTACACGCCACTGCGCGACGCGCTGACCCGCGAGGCAGCCCGGCAGGTGACGCGCCTGACCAAACAGGCCGGCGACTACCTGCCGCTCTGCGAGATCTTCGACGAGAAGGCGGTGATCAACGCGGTGGTGGCATTGCTCGCCACCGGTGGCTCGACCAACCACAGCCTGCACCTGCCGGCCATGGCCCAGGCCGCCGGCATCCGCCTGACCTGGCAGGACATGGCCGACCTGTCCGAAGTGGTGCCGCTGATCGCCAAGGTCTATCCCAACGGCCAGGCCGACGTGAACCACTTCCACGCGGCCGGCGGCACGCCCTTCCTGATCCGCGAGCTGCTCGGCGCCGGGCTTCTGCACGAGGACGTCAACACCGTGCTGGGCCGCGGGCTGGGCCGCTACAGCCAGGAGCCGTTTCTCGAGGAGGACCAACTGGTCTGGCGCGAAGGCCCGCGGCAGAGCCTCGACGAAGGAATCCTGCGGCCGGCGGTCCGGCCATTCTCCGCCGAAGGCGGCCTGCGCGTGCTGCAGGGCAACCTCGGCTGCGGGGTGATCAAGGTTTCCGCGGTGGCGCCGGAGCACCGGGTGGTCGAGGCGCCGGCACGGGTCTTCGCCAGCCAGGCCGAGCTGGCCGCGGCCTTCCAGGCCGGCGAGCTGGAGCGCGACCTGGTGGCGGTGGTGCGCTTTCAGGGGCCGAAGGCCAACGGCATGCCCGAATTGCACAAGCTCACTCCCTACCTGGGGCTGCTGCAGGATCGCGGCTACCACGTCGCGCTGGTCACCGACGGGCGCATGTCCGGGGCGTCCGGCAAGATCCCTGCGGCGATTCACGTTTGTCCCGAGGCGCAGGAGGGCGGGCCGCTGGCCCGGCTGCGCGACGGCGATCCGATCCGCGTGGACGGCGAGAGCGGCGAGCTGAACGTGCTGCTGCCGGCGGCGGAGTGGGCGGCGCGGGAGGCGGTCGCGCCGCCGGCCGATGCCGGCGTGGGCTGCGGCCGCGAGCTGTTCGCCTTCATGCGCGCAGCCTTCAGTCCGGCCGAGGAGGGGGCCTGCGTGTTCTCCGAGCATCTCGGGGCACTTAAATGAAACTGGCCCTGATCGGCGACATCGGCGGTACCCAGGTGCGCTTCGCCCTCTGGCGGGATGGCCGGCCGGAAGCGCTGCGGGTGCTGGTCACGGGTGACTATCCTGGTCCGGAGGAGGCGATCCGCGCCTATCTCGCCGAACTGGACCTGCCGCTGGCGGCGCTGGAAGCGGCCTGCCTGGCCTGCGCCGGGCCGGTGCATGGCGATCTTTTCCGTCTCACCAACAACCATTGGCAGTTTGGCCGCCTGGCGCTCACCCATGCGCTGGGCCTGCGCCGGCTGCTGGTGATCAACGATTTCGCCGCCATGGCCCTCGGCATGACCCGCCTGGCCGACCACGAGCGGCTGATCATCCGGCCTGGGCGGGCCGTCTCCGGCAGTCCCCGGCTGGTGCTGGGGCCGGGCACCGGACTCGGCGTCAGCGCCCTGCTGCCGGACGGCGTGGGGAGTTGGCGGATCCTGCCGGGCGAGGGGGGGCATGTCGACCTGCCGCTCGGCAATGCGCGCGAGGTGGCCCTGTGGCAGCTGCTGCAGCGCGAACTCGGCCACGTCTGCGCGGAAAGTGTACTCAGCGGCGGCGGCTTGCTGCGGCTGTACCGCGCGAGCTGCGCCCTCGACGGACAGGCGCCGCAGTTCGCCTCGGCCGCCGCGGTGAGCGCCGCAGCGCTGGTCGGCGATGCCGGCGCGGCGGCGGTGCTGGAGCAGTTCTGCTGCTGGCTGGGGCGGGTCGCCGGCAACCACGTGCTGACCCTGGGTGCGCGCGGCGGGGTCTATCTGGCCGGCGGCATCCTGCCGCATTTCGCCGACTTCCTGCAGAGCAGCGGCTTCGCCCGCTGCTTCGTCGACAAGGGGGTGATGAGCGACTACCTGGAGGACATCCCGGTGTGGCTGGCAACGGCCGAGCAGCCTGGCCTGCTGGGCGCCGGGCTGGCCCTGCAGGCGTGCTCGGAGCGCTCGCCCGAATGAAGCGCCGCGCTTCGGCCGGTCACTCCTCGGTCACTTCGTCGTCGGTCGGATAGCGGGTTTTCGCCAGGCTTTCCTTGATCTTGCGCAGATGCGGCTGGAAGTCCACGCCGCGGCGCAGGGTCACGCCGGCGGCCAGCACGTCGAGCACAGTGAGCTGGATGATCCGCGAGGACATCGGCATGTAGATGTCGGTGTTCTCCTGCAGCGGAATGTCCAGGCTGTGGGTGCAGGCCCTGGCCAGCGGCGAGCCGGCAGCAGTCAGACCGAGCACCGAGGCGCCGTTGCTGCGGGCGATGTGCACCACCTCGACCAGTTCGCGGGTGCGGCCGGTGTAAGAGATGATCACGAACAGTTCGCCGGTGTGCGCCACCGAGGCGAGCATGCGCTGCATCAGCACGTCGCTCTGCGCCGATACGGCGAGGTTGAAGCGGAAGAACTTGTACTGCGCATCCAGGGCCACCGAGGCGGAGGCGCCGAGCCCGAAGAAGTGGATCTGCCGGGCCTGGATCAGCAGGTCGACGGCCCGGTCGACGCTCTGCGGGTCGAGCCCCTGGCAGGTGCTGTCGAGGGCGGCCATGGTGCTGCCGAAGATCTTGCGCATATAGGCGGCGGGGCCGTCGTCCGCCGCCACCGCCTGGCTGACGTAGGCGGCGCCGCTGGCCAGGCTCTGGGCCAGCTGGATCTTCAGGGCCGGATAACCACTGGCCTCGAGGGAGCGGCAGAAGCGGTTGACGGTCGGTTCGCTGACACCGGCCGCCTGGGCCAGGGCGGCGATGCTCAGGCTCATGACCTGTTGCGGATCCTGCAGAATGACCTCGGCGACCTTGCGTTCGGCCTTGTTCAGTTCATCGAGGCGCCCCTGGATCTGTTCGAGGAAATTTCTCATGCCGTTTCCTTGTCCTTGCTTGAGGGCTTTTCTGCGTTTTTACAAGACTCCGTAGTTTTATTACAACACGGCTCGGGAAATTCCTTGGAGAAAACAGGGCGTTCTTTTCTAAACTGGTAAAAAATACATTCAATACACTGAGCGTTACCGAGAAGACCGAAACAGGAACTTGCTATGTCTATCCATACAATTGAATTGCCTCCGGGTGTAGCCACCCATGAATTGGCCAATGCTGAAGAGCTTGCTGCAGCCATGGCGCAGGAGGTGGCAGAGGCCTTGCGGGCGGCCATCGGAACTCGGGGTCGGGCGAGCCTGGTGGTATCCGGCGGACGCAGCCCAGTCGCCTTCTTCGAGCAGTTGGCGGAGCAGGCGCTGGACTGGGAGCAGGTGACGATCAGCCTGGCCGACGAGCGCTGGGTGCCGATCGGCCATTCCGACAGCAATGCCGGCCTGGTGCAGCGCCATCTGCTGCGCGGCCGGGCGGCGCAGGCGCACTTTGTCGGGCTCTACCAGCCGACCGAGTCCCTGGAGGCTGCGGCGCAGCTGGCCGACGCAGCGCTGGCCGGGCTACCCCTGCCAATCGACGTGCTGGTGCTGGGGATGGGCGAGGACGGCCATACCGCCTCGCTATTCCCCGGTAGCCCGAACCTGGCCGCGGCGCTCGATCCCGAATGCCCGCGCCGCTGCCTGCCGATGCTGGCGCCAAGCGTGCCCCACCAGCGCCTGACGCTGACCCTGCCACTGCTGGCCTCGGCGCATCGGACGCTGCTGCAGATCCAGGGCGAGGCCAAGCTGGCCACCCTGCGCGCCGCGCTGGCCGACGAGGATGCCCGGCAGATGCCGATCCGTGCCTTTCTGCATGCCTCTCTCGAGATCTACTGGTGCCCCTGAGGGCCGAGGAGCGTCGCATGCCCATCCCCATCGCCGAGAGGGTCGCCCGCATCGACAGCCTCTGCGGCCAGGCGCGGTACTGACGGTGATCACCGTGCGCCAGGCGGCGCACACCCTGCCGCTGGCCGATGCCCTGGCTGCCGGCGGCCTGCGTACCCTGGAGATCACCCTGCGCTCGGAGCACGGGCTGGCCGCTATCCGCACCCTGCGCCGGGAGCGGCCGCATCTGTGCATCGGCGTTGGCACGGTGCTCGTCCGGCAGGTGCTGGCCGAGGCCGAAGCCGCCGGGGCGCAGTTCGCGGTCACCCCGGCTGCACCGTGGAGATCCTCCAGGCCGCCCCCGCCGGGCTCCAGGGCAGTCGCATGAACAACTTTCTCCCCTCTCCCGTTCATGGGAGAGGCCCCGGGCAAGAACGGCAGCGGGCTTTCCAGCCCGGATGCGCCCCACCGGCGATGCGCGTATGATGCGCGCCCCATTCAAGCGGAACTGACACACCGGGAGGTGCCCAGATGAGCGAACGTAAAGAGAATTCCCTACCTGCCGTCCAGAGCGAGAAGCTGCAGAAGGTGCTGGCGCGCATGGGCCTCGGCTCCCGGCGCGACGTCGAGGCGCGAATCGCAGAGGGGCGGGTGATAGTCAACGGGGTGGTCGCCACGCTCGGCCTGCGCGTCGGCCGCAACGACGCCATCGCCCTCGACGGGCGCCTGCTCAAGCGCGAGGAGGCTGCCGAAGCGGTGCGCCGCGTGCTGATCTACAACAAGCCCGAGGGCGAGATCTGCACCCGCAGCGACCCGGAAGGCCGGCCCACCGTGTTCGACCGCCTGCCGCGCCTGAAGGAAGGCCGCTGGATCAACATCGGGCGGCTCGACATCAATACCACCGGCCTGCTGCTGTTCACCACCGACGGCGAGCTGGCCAACCGGCTGATGCATCCCTCCTATGAAATGGACCGCGAGTACGCGGTGCGCGTGCGCGGCGAGGTCAGTGAGGAGATGCTCGAGAACCTCAAGCGCGGGGTGATGCTGGAAGATGGCCCGGCACGCTTCACCGACATCAAGGAGGCTCCCGGCGGCGAGGGCCTCAACCGCTGGTTCCACTGCGTGGTGATGGAGGGCCGCAACCGCGAGGTGCGCCGCCTGTGGGAGTCCCAGGGCGTGGTAGTGAGCCGGCTGAAGCGGGTGCGTTTCGGCCCGGTGTTCATGACCGCTGACCTGTCCATGGGCCGCTGGCGGGAGATGACCCAGGCGGAGGTGGACGTCCTCGGCCGCGAAGTGGGCCTGGAGCCTGTGGCGCTGCCGGAAGTGAAGCCGAAGTTCCGCGAGAAGATCGAGCGCCTGCAGCGCAAGTCGGCCAAGCCGGCCGGCCACAGCGGATCGCGCGAGCGGGTGCTGCGCCCGGCCCATGAGGGGAGAGTGGCGGAGGAGCGCCGCGCACCGCGCAAGCCGAAGGAGGAGCGCGCTCCGCGCGGCCGCGGCACGCCGGTCGCCGAGCGTCCCACCGAGTCCGCTCACAAGCGCCCAGGCAAGCCGGCGGGGGAGCGTCCGCCCGTCGAGCTGGCCGAGCGGCCGGCCCGCAAGCCCAGGCCGGCACCGGCCAAGCGCCGCAACCCTCCGGCCGCCGAGGGCCAGCGTCCGGGGTTCGGCCGCAAGCGTCCCTGACAGGGCGCCTTCGGCCGTCCATTCCCGGAAGGGTCAGGGCATGTTCGACGCCTACTGGGCGTCGAACGCCTGGCCATTGACGCCCTTGCTGTCCGGGCCCATCAGGTACAGGTAGACCGGCATGATCTCTTCCGGTCCCGGCCGGCTCAGCGGGTTCTCCCCGGGGTAGGCCTGGGCGCGCATGTCGGTGCGCGTGCCGCCGGGGTTGACGCTGTTGGCGCGTACCGCGCAGGTGCCTTCGACCTCATCGGCGAGCACCTGCATCAGGCCCTCGGTGGCGAACTTCGACACCGCATAGGCGCCCCAGTAGGCGCGGCCCTTGCGGCCGACGCTGCTCGAGGTGAACACCACCGAGGCGTCCTCGGAGAGCTTGAGCAGCGGCAGCAGGGTGCTGGTGAGCATGAACATGGCGTTCACGTTGACCTGCATGACGCGCATGAAGTGGTCGCCGGAGAGCTGTTCCAGCGGCGTGCGCGGGCCGAGGATGGAGGCGTTGTGGAGCAGACCGTCAAGGCGGCCGAATTCGCTCTCGATGGTCGCCGCCAACTCGTCGTACTGGTGCGGCAGGGCGGTTTCCAGGTTGAGGGGAATCACCACCGGTTGCGGATGGCCGGCGGCCTCGATCTCGTCATAGACCCGGTTGAGGTGCTCTTCGGTCCTGCCCAGCAGCAGCACGGTGGCGCCGTGAGCGGCAAAGGTCTTGGCGGCGACTGCGCCGATGCCGCGTCCAGCGCCGGTGACCAGGATGATGCGATCCTTCAGCAGGTCTGGACGGGCAGTGTATTGGAACATGGAAATCTCCTATGGAGAGCTGCACGCTTCGTAGGGGGGGCTGGCAGAGCGCAACCCGCCAGACGACCCTTCGCGGTGCCGCCGGCGGATTATCTCGTTGTGCGGCCAGTGCAGTCTGCGAACTGGCGGTTCAGCACGAGCAGAGCGCGCGATCGAGGACCGTGCGCAAGTCAAACGGATGGTCGACCACCACGTCGGCGCCCCAATGGCTGGGGTTGTCGTCCGGATGGATGTAACCGTAGCGCACCGCGGCGGTGCGGGTGCCGGCGGCGCGGCCCGACTCGATGTCGCGCAGGTCGTCGCCGACGAACAGGACGCTGGCCGGCTCCAGGCCGAGCCGGCTGCAGGCGAGGATCATGGGCTCGGGGTCGGGCTTGCTGTTCGTCACGTGGTCCGGGCAGATCAGGATGGCCGAGCGTTCGGCCAGCCCCAGGCGCTGCATGATCGGCTCGGCGAAGCGCAGCGGCTTGTTGGTCACCACGCCCCACAGCAGCCGGGCCCGCTCGATGTCGGCCAGCAGCTCCTCCATGCCCGCGTAGGGGCGGGTGAACACCGCACAGTGCTCCTGGTAGCGCTCGAGGAACTCCAGGCGCAGGGGCTCGAATTCGGCGGCGGACGGCTCCAGGGCGAAGGCGGTCATGACCATCGCCCGGGCGCCACCGGAGACGACGTGGCGGATGGTGCGCTCGTCGGCCGGCGGCAGGCAGCGATCGGCACGCATGGCCTGGATAATGGCGATGAAGTCCGGCGCCGTGTCGAGCAAGGTGCCGTCCATGTCGAAGAGGACCGCTCGTAGAGTCATTAAGGATTCATTCCTCGCGCAGGGTCTGGATCATGTAGTTGACGTCGACGTCCGTGCCCAGCTTGTAATGGCGGGTCAGCGGGTTGTAGGTCAGGCCGACGATGTCCCCGATCGCCAGGCCGCTGGCGCGGCACCAGGCGCCCAGTTCGGAGGGGCGGATGAATTTCCTGAAGTCGTGGGTGCCGCGCGGCAGCAGCTTGAGCAGGTACTCGGCGCCGATGATCGCCAGCAGATAGGCCTTGGGGTTGCGGTTGATGGTGGAGAAGAACACCTGGCCGCCGGGCTTGACCAGGGTATGGCAGGCATGGATCACCGAGGCCGGGTCGGGCACGTGCTCGAGCATCTCCAGGCAGGTGACCACGTCGAACTGGCCGGGCATCTCCGCCGCCAGCGCCTCGACGGTGCTCTGCCGGTAGTCCACCTCGGCGCCGGACTCCAGTTGGTGCAGGCGGGCCACGGCGAGCGGCGCCTCGCCCATGTCGATGGCGGTCACGCTCGCCCCGCGCAGGGCCATGGCCTCGCTGAGGATGCCGCCGCCGCAGCCGACGTCGAGCACCTTCCTGTCGGCCAGCCGGACATGCTCCTCGATCCAGTTGACTCGCAGCGGGTTGATCTCGTGCAGCGGCTTGAACTCGCTTTCGCGATCCCACCAGCGGTGAGCGAGAGCTTCGAATTTGGCGATTTCGGCGGGGTCGACGTTGCTCATCAGTTGTTCCGTGGTTGTCGGGCGGTAACACTGCACGGTCCATGTTGCCAGCTTTGCCGGGTGCATGGGTGCGTGCCCTGTGTCGGTTTGTTGCGGGCGTGGTCAGTGGGCGTTGTCCGCGGCGCCGATGCGCTGGCCCCATTCTCGAGCCTTGTCCTTCAATCGCTCCTCGTCCAGGCGGGTCAGGCGACCATTGTCGAGCAACTGCCGGCCACCGATCCAGAGGTGCCGTACACAATCCCGGCTGCTGGCGTAGATTAGCTGCGAGACCGGATCGTAGATCGGCTGCTGGGCCAGTCCAGAGAGGTCGAAGGCGACCAGGTCGGCGGCCTTGCCAGGCTCCAGGGAGCCGGTTTCGGCCTCCAGGCCGAGAGCACGGGCGCCGTTCAGAGTGGCCATGCGCAGCGCGCGGTGGGCATCCAGGGCGGTGGCCGAGCCGGCGACCGCCTTGGCCAGCAGGGCGGCGGTGCGGGTCTCGCCGAGCAGGTCGAGATCGTTGTTGCTCGCCGCGCCGTCGGTGCCGATGGCCACGTTCACCCCAGCCTGCCAGAGGCGCTCCACCGGGCAGAAGCCACTGGCCAGCTTGAGGTTGGACTCCGGGCAGTGGATCACGCTGCTGTTGCTCTCCACCAGCAGGGCCAGGTCGTCGTCGTCGAGCTGGGTCACATGCACCGCCTGGAAGCGCGGGCCGAGCAGGCCGCGGCGGGCCAGGCGGGCCAGCGGCCGCACGCCGTCGCGCTCGAGGGCCCGGGCGATCTCGTGGGAGGTCTCGTGCACGTGCATCTGGATCGGCGCGTCCAGCTCCTCGGCGAGCACGCGGACGCTCTCCAGTGTCTCGTCGCCCACCGAGTAGGGGGCATGAGGGCCGAAGGCGATGCGGATTCGCGGGTGATGGCGGAGGTCGTCGAACAGCCCGATCCCTTTGCGCAGCGCCTCGCCGGCGTCGCGGGCGCCAGGGGTGGGGAAGTCCAGCACCGGGATGCACAGCTGGGCGCGGATGCCGCTCTGATGGATGGGGTCGCTGGCGATTTCCGGGTGAAAGTACATGTCGGAGAAGCAGCCGATGCCGCCCTTGATCTGTTCGGCGATAGCCAGTTCGGTGCCGTCGCGAACGAAATCCTCGTTCACCCAGCGGGCCTCGGCCGGCCAAATGTGTTTTTCCAGCCAGGTCATCAGCGGCAGGTCGTCGGCCAGGCCGCGGAACAGGGTCATCGCCGCGTGACCGTGGGCGTTCACCAGACTGGGGGCGAGCAGCATGCCGGGCAGTTCGCGGATTTCCTGGGCGGCGTGGCGCAGCGCGGCGTCGCGGGGGGCGAGCAGGGCGATGCACCCATCGCGGATGCCCAGTGCGTGAGCGTGCAACACGACACCGGCGGGCTCGACCGGCACCAGCCAGGTCGGCAGGAGCAGGAGATCGAGCGGAGCGGTGGCGTCAGGCATGGCAGGGTCCTTGTCAGTTGCTACAAAAAAGGCGCAATAGTATAGCCGAGCACAGTTTTTGCCTGCTCGCTATAATCCGCGCCTTTTTCGTTTTCTGGACTGCGAGGTGTCCCATGCGCGAGCGACTGTTGGCTGCGGAGAAAATCAAGGCCATCGAATGGCGGGATGGCACTTTGCATCTGCTCGATCAACGCCTGCTGCCGCTGGAGGAGCGCTGGCGCGCCTACGATTGCGCGGCGGGGGTGGCCGAGGCGATCCGTGACATGGTGGTGCGCGGTGCCCCGGCGATCGGCATCAGCGCTGCCTATGGCGTGGTACTGGGGGCCCGCCAGCGGCTGGCGGCTGGTGGCGACTGGCGCGCGGCATTGGAGGAGGATTTCCGGGCGCTGGCCGAGTCGCGACCCACTGCGGTCAACCTGTTCTGGGCGCTGGATCGCATGCGCGAGCGCCTGGCGCGCCTGAAGGAGGGCGAAGACGCGCTGGCGGCGCTGGAGGCCGAGGCCGTGGGTATCCACGAAAGCGATCGCGAGGCCAACCTGACCATGGCCCAGCTCGGCGTCGAGCTGATTCGCAGGCACAGCGGCAACGCCCAAGCGCTGCTGACCCACTGCAACACCGGCGCGCTGGCCACCGGCGGCTTCGGCACCGCCCTGGGGGTGATCCGCGGCGCCTGCCTCGAGGGGCTGGTCGAGCGGGTCTACGCCGATGAAACCCGTCCCTGGCTGCAGGGCGCACGCCTGACCGCCTGGGAGCTGGCGGCGGAGGGCGTGCCGGTGAGCCTGAACGTGGACGGCGCGGCGGCCCACCTGATGAAGACCCGGGGCATCACCTGGGTGATCGTCGGCGCCGACCGGATCACCGCCGATGGCGATGTGGCCAACAAGATCGGCACCTACCAGTTGGCGGTGGTGGCCATGCACCACGGCGTGCGCTTCATGGTGGTAGCGCCCAGCTCGACCATCGACATGTCGTTGCAGAGCGGCGAGGAAATTCCCATCGAGGAGCGCGACGGGCGCGAGCTGCTGGAGGTCGGCGGCAAGCGTGTGGCGGCCTTGGTGGAGGCAGTCAACCCGGTATTCGACGTCACCCCGGCCGATCTGATCGACGCTATCGTCACCGAGCGGGGCGTGGTCGAGCGGCCGAACGCGGCCAAGATGGCCGAGCTCATGAGTCGCAAGCGCTTGCACTGAGTGCCAGCGGCAAGCGGCAGGCCAGTGTGCTGTCCCTGCTTCCGCTTGCCGCGCATGGCGTGCAGCTTGCAGGGGTTCCCCTGTGTTACCATTCCGCGCTTAAACGCAGGACATTGCTGACGTAAAAGGAACCCGGCTTCCATGGGCGAACTGGCCAAAGAAATCCTCCCGGTCAATATCGAAGACGAGTTGAAGCAGTCGTATCTCGACTACGCGATGAGCGTGATCGTCGGGCGGGCGCTGCCGGATGCGCGCGACGGCCTCAAGCCGGTGCACCGGCGCGTGCTGTTCGCCATGAGCGAGCTGGGCAACGACTGGAACAAGCCATACAAGAAATCCGCTCGCGTGGTCGGTGACGTCATCGGTAAATACCACCCGCACGGCGACACCGCGGTGTACGACACCATCGTGCGCATGGCCCAGCCATTCTCCTTGCGCTACATGCTGGTGGACGGCCAAGGCAACTTCGGTTCGGTGGACGGCGACAACGCCGCGGCCATGCGTTACACCGAAGTGCGCATGGCCAAGCTGGCCCACGAGATCTTGGCCGACCTGGACAAGGAAACCGTCGACTGGGTGCCCAACTACGACGGCACCGAGCAAATCCCGGCGGTCATGCCGACCAAGATTCCCAATCTGCTGGTCAACGGCTCCAGCGGCATCGCCGTGGGCATGGCCACCAACATCCCGCCGCACAACCTCTCCGAGGTGATCGACGGCTGCCTGGCATTGATCGACAATCCGGAGCTAACCGTCGATGAACTGATGCAGTACATCCCGGGTCCGGACTTTCCTACCGCAGGCATCATCAATGGTCGCGCCGGCATCATCGAGGCCTACCGCACCGGTCGTGGCCGCATCTACATGCGCGCCCGCGCCGAGGTCGAGGACATCGACAAGGTCGGCGGCCGCCAGCAGATCGTCATCACCGAACTGCCCTACCAGTTGAACAAGGCACGGCTGATCGAGAGGATCGCCGAGCTGGTCAAGGATAAGAAACTCGAAGGCATCAGCGAACTGCGCGACGAGTCGGACAAGGACGGCATGCGCGTGGTCATTGAGCTGCGCCGCGGCGAGGTACCGGAGGTGATCCTCAATAACCTCTACGCCCAGACCCAGCTGCAGAGTGTGTTTGGCATCAACGTAGTGGCCCTGGTCGACGGTCAGCCGCGCACGATGAGCCTCAAGGACATGCTCGAGGTGTTCGTCCGCCACCGTCGCGAGGTGGTCACCCGGCGGACCGTCTACGAGTTGCGCAAGGCCCGCGAGCGCGGCCACATCCTTGAGGGCCAGGCGGTCGCCCTGTCCAACATCGACCCGGTGATCGAGCTGATCAAGCGCTCGCCGACCCCGGCCGAGGCCAGGGAGCGCCTGGTCGCCACCGCCTGGGAGTCCAGTGCGGTGGAGGCGATGGTCGAGCGCTCCGGCGCCGACGCCTGCCGGCCGGAGGACCTCGATCCGCAGTACGGCCTGCGCGGTGGCAAGTATTACCTGTCGCCGGAGCAGGCCCAGGCGATCCTCGACCTGCGCCTGCATCGTCTGACCGGCCTGGAGCACGAGAAGCTGCTGGCCGAGTACCAGGAGATCCTCACCCAGATCGGCGAACTGATCCGAATTCTGACCAACCCGCAGCGGCTGATGGAGGTCATCCGCGAAGAGTTGGAGAAAGTCAGGACCGAATTCGGCGATGCGCGGCGCACCGAGATCGTCGCCTCCCAGGTCGACCTGACCATCGCCGACCTGATCACCGAGGAAGACCGCGTGGTAACCATCTCCCACGGCGGCTACGCGAAGAGCCAGCCGCTGGCAGCCTACCAGGCGCAGCGCCGCGGTGGTCGGGGCAAGGCGGCCACCGGGGTGAAGGAGGAGGACTACGTCGAACACCTGCTGGTAGCCAACAGCCATACCACCCTGCTGCTGTTCTCCAGCAAGGGCAAGGTCTACTGGCTGAAAACCTACGAGATTCCCGAGGCGTCGCGCACCTCCCGTGGCCGTCCGCTGATCAACCTGCTGCCGCTGGATGAGGGCGAGCGCATCACCGCGATGCTGCCGGTGGATATCGCGGCCTTGATCAGGCAGGCGGAAGAAGAATCCGATGCTGTGGATGAGGCCGATAATGCGCTAGCCGAAGAGTCGGCCGACCTGGAGTCGTCGGAGAATGCCGAGTTGGCAGCCCTGGAGGTCGACAAGACCCGCGGACCGTTCGTGTTCATGGTTACCGCCAAGGGTACGGTCAAGAAAACGCCGCTCAAGGAATTCGCCTTCCAGCTGCAAAAGGGGAAGATCGCCATCCGGCTCGAGGAGGGCGATGAACTGGTCAAGGTCGCGCTGACAGATGGAAGCAGCGACGTGCTGTTGTTCGCCTCCAACGGCAAGGCGGCTCGCTTCGACGAAAACGCGGTGCGCTCGATGGGGCGTAACGCTGCTGGTGTGCGTGGCATCCGCCTGGCGGACGATGCCGAGGTGGTCTCGCTGATCGTCGCCGCGGAAGGCGAGATCCTGCTCGCCACCGAGCGGGGCTACGGCAAGCGCACGGCGCTGGAGGAGTTCACCAAGAAAGGGCGTGCGATTCAGGGCATCATCGCCATCGTGACCAACGAGCGTAACGGCAAGCTCGTGGGTGCCGTGCAGGTACGGGACAACGAGGAAATCATGCTGATCTCCGACCAGGGCACGCTGGTTCGGACACGCGTTTCCGAGGTGGCCTCGCAGGGCCGCAACACCCAGGGCGTCACCCTGATCAAGCTGGCCAAGGACGAGAAACTCGTCGGCCTCGAGCGGGTCCAGGAGCCTTCGGTCGAAGAGGATGCCGAGGCGGTCGGAGAGAGCTTGAGCGAGGAAACCCTCGAGAAGGAGTTACCGGTCATCAGTACCGAACCTGACGAGGATGAGCTGCTCGGCGGCATCGGTGACGTGTCGCCGGACGTGGTGCCTACCGATGACGAGGATTGATCCGGTCTGCCGACTGTCGACGACGGCAGGCCTTGGTGGGAGCGGGCCGGCAAGGGCATTGCGGCCGGCGCCTCCCGCGGGCGTCAAGGCTGCGTTTCCGTGCCGAGCACGGGAATGATCGAAGAACAGAGTGAGAGAAACGACGTGAGCAAACGCGCTTATAACTTCTGCGCCGGCCCGGCCGCGCTTCCCGAAGCTGTCCTGCTCCGCGCCCAGGCGGAATTCCTCGACTGGCACGGCAGGGGCCTGTCGGTGATGGAGATGAGCCATCGCAGCAACGAGTACGTGGCCATCGCCGAGAAGGCCGAGCAGGACCTGCGCGATCTGCTGGCGATTCCCTCGAACTACAAGGTGCTCTTCCTGCAGGGCGGGGCCAGCCAGCAGTTCGCCGAGATTCCGCTGAACCTGCTACCCGAGGGCGGCGTCGCCGACTATGTCGACACCGGCATCTGGTCGCGCAAGGCCATTGAGGAAGCGCGCCGTTTCGGCACCATCAACGTCGCCGCCAGCGCCGAGGCCTACGACTACTTCGCCATCCCCGGGCAGAATGAGTGGCGGTTGTCGAGGAACGCCGCCTACCTGCACTACGCCAACAACGAGACCATCGGCGGTCTGCAGTTCGACTGGGTGCCGGAGCTTGGCGAGGTGCCGCTGGTGGTGGACATGTCCTCGGACCTCCTCTCTCGCCCGATCGACGTGTCGCAGTTCGGCCTGATCTACGCCGGCGCGCAGAAGAACATTGGTCCCAGCGGCCTGGTGGTGGTGATCGTCCGCGAAGACCTGCTCGGTCGCGCCCGCAGCGCCTGCCCGACCATGCTCGACTACAAGGTCGCCGCTGACAACGGCTCCATGTACAACACCCCGGCGACCTTTTCCTGGTACCTGTCCGGCCTGGTCTTCGAGTGGCTGAAGGAGCAGGGCGGCGTCGAGGCCATGGCGCAGCGCAACCGCGCCAAGAAGGATCTGCTCTACGGCTTCATCGACGGCAGCGCGTTCTACTCCAACCCGATCTCCACCAACGCCCGCTCCTGGATGAACGTGCCGTTCCGCCTGGCCGACGAGAAGCTGGACAAGGCTTTTCTCGCCGGCGCCGAGGCGCGCGGCCTGCTCAATCTCAAGGGGCACCGCTCTGTCGGTGGCATGCGCGCCTCGATCTACAACGCGGTTGGCCTGGACGCGGTCGAGGTCCTGGTCGCCTACATGGCCGAATTCGAGAAGGAGCACGGCTGATGAGCGACCAGGATCAGCTCAAGGCCCTGCGCATGCGCATCGACAACCTCGACGAGAAGATCCTCGAGCTGATCAACGAGCGTGCGCGCTGCGCCGAAGATGTGGCGCGGGTGAAGATGGCGGCGCTCGAGCCCGGCGAGACGCCGGTGTTCTACCGGCCCGAGCGCGAGGCTTGGGTGCTCAAGCACATCATGGAGATCAACAAGGGGCCGCTGGGCAACGAGGAAGTCGCCCGGCTGTTCCGCGAGATCATGTCGGCTTGCCTGGCCCTGGAGCATCCGCTCAAGGTTGCCTACCTCGGTCCGGAAGGCACCTTCACCCAGGCCGCCGCGCTCAAGCATTTTGGCCACGCGGTGATCAGCACGCCAATGGCGGCGATCGACGAGATATTCCGCGAAGTAGTCGCCGGGGCGGTCAACTTCGGCGTGGTGCCGGTGGAGAACTCCACCGAGGGTGCGGTCAACCACACCCTGGACAGCTTCCTCGAGCACGACCTGGTGATCTGCGGCGAGGTGGAGCTGCGCATCCACCATCACCTGCTGATCGGCGAGAACACCCGGACCGACGGCATCACCCGCATCTACTCCCACGCCCAGTCCCTGGCCCAGTGCCGCAAGTGGCTGGATGCGCATTACCCGAGTGTCGAGCGCGTGGCGGTCGCCAGCAACGCCGATGCCGCCCGGCGGGTGAAGGGCGAGTGGAACAGCGCGGCCATCGCCGGCGATATGGCGGCCCAGCTGTACGGACTGACCCGGCTCGCCGAGAAGATCGAGGACCGTCCGGACAACTCCACGCGCTTCCTGATCATCGGCAACCAGGAAGTGCCGCCGACCGGCGACGACAAGACCTCGATCATTGTGTCGATGAGCAACAGGCCCGGTGCCCTGCACGAACTCCTGGTGCCTTTCCACGAGAGCGGCATCGACCTGACCCGCATCGAGACCCGTCCGTCGCGCAGCGGCAAGTGGACCTACGTGTTCTTCATCGACTTCATGGGCCACCGCCACGACCCGCTGGTCAAGAGCGTGCTGGAGCGGCTCAGCCAGGAAGCCGTGGCGCTCAAGGTGCTCGGCTCCTATCCCAAGGCAGTACTGTGACTGCTGCAGTTGCAAGCGATCAGTCGCAAGCCGCCAGCGCACCGCTGCCCGGCTTGCCTGGGGCTTGCGGCTTCACGCTTGAGGCTTAATTCATGACCTGTGATTTCCTCGCCCTGGCCGTGCCGGGCGTGCAGAAGCTGTCTCCTTACGTGCCGGGCAAGCCGGTGGACGAGTTGGCGCGCGAGCTGAACCTCGACCCTGCTGCCATCGTCAAGCTGGCCAGCAACGAGAACCCGCTCGGCCCGAGCCCCAGGGTGCTGGAGGCGATCCGCGGCGAGCTGGCGGAGCTGACCCGCTATCCCGACGGCAGCGGCTTCGAGCTCAAGTACAGGCTGGCCGAGCGCTGCGGCGTTGTGCCCGCGCAGATCACCCTGGGCAACGGCTCCAACGACATTCTCGACCTGATCGCCCGTGCCTGGCTGGCGCCGGGGCTCAACGCGGTGTTCAGCGAGCACGCCTTCGCCGTCTACCCGATCTCCACCCAGGCAGCGGGCTCCGAGGGGCGAGTGGTGCCGGCGAAGAACTACGGTCATGACCTGCAGGCAATGCTTGCGGCCATCGACGCTGACACCCGCGTGGTGTTTCTCGCCAACCCAAACAACCCGACCGGTACCTGGTTCGGCCCGGACGCGCTCGAGCGCTTCCTCGCCCGGGTGCCGGAGCGCGTGCTGGTGGTCCTCGACGAGGCCTACATCGAATATGCGTCGGGCGACGAACTGCCCGACGGACTTGAGTATCTGGCCCGCTACCCAAACCTGCTGGTTTCGCGCACCTTCTCCAAGGCCTACGGCCTGGCCGCCCTGCGCGTCGGCTATGCCGTGTCCACGCCGGAGGTGGCTGCTGTGCTGAACCGCGTGCGCCAGCCGTTCAACGTCAACAGCCTGGCCCAGGTGGCCGCCTGCGCCGCGCTGAGGGATGCCGAGTACCTGGCCGAAGGCCGGCGCATCAACGATGCCGGCATGGCCCAGCTGGAAGCGGGGTTGGGCGAGCTGGGCCTGTCGTGGATTCCCAGCAAGGGCAACTTCATCGCCGTCGACTTCGGCCGCGATGCCGCGTCGATCAATGCAGCGCTGCTGTGCGAGGGGGTGATCGTGCGCCCGGTGGCCGGTTACGGCATGCCGACCTTCCTGCGGGTTTCCATCGGCCTGCCGGAAGAGAACGCCCGCTTCCTGGCGGCGCTGAAGAAGGTCCTTGCCAGTGCCTGAGCATACATTCACGCCTGTCACCGCGGTGCAACAGGTCGAACCCAAGATAGGCCGCCTGGTCGTGGTGGGGCTGGGGCTGATCGGCGGCTCCTTCGCCAAGGGGGTGCGCGAGCGCGGCCTGTGCCACGAGGTGATCGGAGTGGACCTGGACCCGCGGACCCGCGAGCAGGCCGTCGAACTGGGAGTTGTCGACCGCTGCGAGGAGGACCTGGCAGCCGCCTGTCGGGGCGCGCAGGTAATCCAGCTGGCCGTACCCATTCTGGCCATGGAGAAGCTGCTCGGCGTGCTCGCCGGGCTCGAGCTGGGCAACGTGATCATCACCGATGTCGGCAGCGCCAAGGGCCATGTGCTGCAGGCAGCGCGGCGGGTCTTCGACGGCCGGCCGCTGTGCTTCGTGCCGGGCCACCCGATCGCCGGCTCCGAGCGCAGCGGCGTGGAGGCGGCCGATGGCGAACTGTTCCGCCACCACAAGGTCATCCTGACACCGGTGCAAGAGAGCAGTCCCGAGGCACTGGCGCTGGTCGACAGAGTGTGGCGGAAACTTGGCGCGGTCGTCGAACACATGACCGTCGAGCGCCATGACCAGGTGCTCGCTGCCACGAGCCATCTGCCGCACCTGCTGGCCTTCGGTCTGGTGGACTCGCTGGCCAAGCGCAGCGAGAACCTGGAAATCTTTCGCTATGCTGCCGGCGGTTTCCGCGATTTCACGCGGATCGCGGGCAGTGATCCGGTGATGTGGCACGACATCTTCCTCGCCAACCGCGAGGCAGTGCTGCGCGCCCTCGATGTCTTTCGCAGCGACCTCGACGCCCTGCGCGCCGCGGTCGATGCAGGGGACGGGCATCAACTGCTGGGCGTGTTCACTCGCGCTCGCGTCGCCCGTGAGCATTTCAGCAAGATACTGGCCCGCCGGGCCTATGTGGATGCCATGCAAGATAACGACTTGATCTATCTGGCCCTGCCGGGCGGTCGTGCCCGCGGACATATCCGTGTTCCCGGCGACAAATCCATTTCCCACCGTTCGATCATGCTCGGCTCGCTGGCCGACGGCACGACAGAGGTGGAGGGTTTTCTCGAAGGCGAGGATGCTCTCGCCACCATCCAGGCGTTCCGCGACATGGGGGTGGTCATCGAAGGCCCACATCATGGCCGGGTGACCATTCATGGCGTGGGCCTGCACGGCCTGCAGGCGCCGCCGGGGCCTCTCTATCTGGGCAACTCGGGCACCTCCATGCGCCTTCTGTCCGGCCTGCTCGCCGCCCAGCCGTTCGACACCGTGCTGACCGGCGACGCCTCGCTTTCCAAGCGGCCGATGAATCGCGTGGCCAAGCCCCTGCGCGAGATGGGCGCGGAGATCGAGACCGGGCCGGAAGGCCGGCCGCCGCTGACCATCAAGGGCGGCCGCAAGCTCACTGGCATGCATTACCAGATGCCCATGGCCAGTGCCCAGGTGAAGTCCTGTCTGCTGCTTGCCGGCCTCTATGCCGGCGGCGAAACCTCGGTCGGCGAGCCGGCACCGACCCGCGACCACACCGAGCGCATGCTGCAGGGCTTCGGTTATCCGGTGAAGGTCGAGGGCAGCAAGGCCACCATCGAGTCCGGCCACAAGCTGACCGCGACCCAGATCGAGGTGCCGGCGGACATCTCCTCGGCGACCTTCTTCCTGGTGGCAGCGAGCATCGCCGAGGACTCCGAGCTGCTGCTCGAGCATGTCGGCATCAATCCAACCCGCACCGGGGCGATCGAGATCCTCAAGCTGATGGGCGCCGACATCAGCCTGGAGAACCCGCGCGAGGTGGGCGGGGAGCCGGTCGCCGACATTCGCGTGCGCTCGGCCCGCCTGAAGGGCATCGAAATTCCCCTGGACTTGGTGCCGCTGGCCATCGACGAGTTCCCCGTGCTGTTCGTCGCCGCGGCCTGTGCCGAGGGTCGCACCGTGCTGCGCGGCGCTGAGGAGCTGCGGGTCAAGGAGTCCGACCGCATCCAGGTGATGGCTGATGGCCTGCGGGCGCTTGGCGTCAAGGCCGAGCCAACTCCAGACGGCATCGCCATCGTGGGCGGCCCGATCGGTGGGGGCGAGGTCTACAGCCACGGCGATCACCGCATCGCCATGTCTTTCAGCATCGCCTCGCTGCGCGCCAGCGCACCGATCCGCATCCACGAGTGCGCCAACGTGGCCACATCCTTCCCCAACTTCGTCGCCCTGGCCAGGCATGTCGGCATTCGGGTGGGCGAGGAGGGCGAGTCATGAATGTCCACCCGGTCGTGATCACCATTGACGGTCCCAGCGGCTCCGGCAAGGGGACTGTGGCTGGCCTGTTGGCCAGGAAGCTCGGCTGGAATCTGCTCGACTCGGGGGCACTCTACCGCCTGCTCGCTTTCGCCGCGCGCAACCATGGCGTTGACCTGACTAACGAGGAGGCGCTCAAGGTGCTGGCCGCCCATCTGGATGTGCAGTTCGTCACCTCCACCGAGCAGCGGCCGCAGCAAATCATCCTCGAGGGCGAGGATGTCACCGACGTCATCCGCAACGAGCAGATCGGCGCCGGGGCCTCCCAGGTCGCCTCGCTGCCGGCCGTACGCGAGGCCCTGCTGCAGCGCCAGCATGCCTTCCTCGAACCGCCGGGCTTGGTGGCCGACGGTCGCGACATGGGCACCGTGGTCTTCCCGGACGCCCCACTGAAGGTCTTCCTCACCGCAAGGCCTGAGGAGCGGGCGCGTCGCCGCTACCAGCAGTTGAAGGAGAGTGGTGTTGATGCTAATCTGTCCAGTCTATTGGGCGAGATCAGCAAGCGCGACGAGCGCGACAGCCTGCGTGCCGTGGCTCCGCTCAAGGCCGCGCCCGACGCGATCCGGCTGGACTCCACGGAGCTTTCGATCGAGCAGGTGGTGGAGCGCATCATGAGCGAAATCGCTGTGCGCGATCTCGCCGGATGACACAGCAGGTCCGCAGGAAACCAGGCCCTGTACTGCGGACCTTCTTTCTAGAGAAACAAACCCACATTGTCTGGAATGTGGAGATGGGCGGTCCCCGCCCCAATCGACAGGAATCAACATGAGCGAAAGCTTTGCAGAACTTTTTGAAGAAAGCCTGAAATCCCTCGATATGCAGCCGGGTGCCATCATTACTGGCATCGTGGTCGACATCGATGGTGACTGGGTCACCGTGCATGCCGGCCTGAAGTCTGAGGGCGTCATCCCGGTCGAGCAGTTCTTCAACGAACAGGGCGAGCTGACCATCAAGGTGGGTGACGAGGTCCACGTAGCGCTGGACGCGGTGGAAGATGGCTTCGGTGAAACCAAGCTGTCTCGCGAAAAAGCCAAGCGTGCCGAGTGCTGGATCGTCCTGGAAGCGGCTTTCGCGGCAGAAGATGTTGTCAAAGGCATCATCAACGGCAAGGTCAAAGGGGGCTTCACTGTCGACATCAACGGCATCCGTGCGTTCCTGCCGGGTTCCCTGGTCGACGTCCGTCCGGTGCGCGACACCACCCACCTGGAAGGCAAAGAACTCGAGTTCAAGGTCATCAAGCTCGACCAGAAGCGCAACAACGTGGTCGTGTCCCGCCGCAGCGTCCTGGAGGCCGAGAACAGCGCCGAGCGCGAAGCCCTGCTGGAGTCCCTGCAGGAAGGCCAGCAGGTCAAGGGTATCGTCAAGAACCTCACCGACTACGGCGCGTTCGTCGACCTGGGCGGCGTGGATGGTCTGCTGCACATCACCGACATGGCCTGGAAGCGCATCAAGCATCCGTCCGAGATCGTCAATGTCGGCGACGAGATCGACGTCAAGGTGCTCAAGTTCGACCGCGAGCGCAACCGCGTCTCCCTGGGTCTGAAGCAACTGGGCGAGGATCCGTGGGTCGCCATCAAGGCCCGCTATCCGGAAAGCACCCGCGTCATGGCCCGTGTCACCAACCTCACCGACTACGGCTGCTTCGCCGAGCTGGAAGAGGGCGTGGAAGGCCTGGTGCACGTCTCCGAAATGGACTGGACCAACAAGAACATCCACCCGTCGAAAGTCGTTCAGGTCGGCGACGAACTGGAGGTCATGGTTCTGGACATCGACGAAGAGCGTCGTCGCATCTCCCTGGGCATCAAGCAGTGCAAGTCCAATCCCTGGGAAGACTTCTCCAGCCACTACAATAAGGGCGACCGTATCTCCGGCACCATCAAGTCGATCACCGATTTCGGGATCTTCATCGGTCTGGAAGGCGGTATCGACGGTCTGGTCCACCTGTCCGACATCTCCTGGAACGAGCAGGGCGAAGAAGCCGTGCGCCGTTTCAAGAAGGGCGACGAGCTGGAAACCGTCATCCTCTCCGTCGATCCGGAGCGCGAGCGCATCTCCCTGGGCATCAAGCAGCTGGCGGACGATCCGTTCTCCAACTACGCCTCCCTCAACGAGAAGGGCAGTATCGTGCGCGGCACTGTGAAGGAAGTCGATGCCAAGGGTGCGATTATCGACCTGGGCAACGACATCGAAGCCGTGCTGAAAGCCTCCGAGGTCAGCCGCGACCGCGTCGAAGATGCCCGCAATGTGCTGAAGGAAGGCGATGAAGTCGAAGCCAAGATCATCAGCATCGACCGCAAGAGCCGCGTCATCAGCCTGTCGATCAAGGCCAAGGACGTGGACGACGAGAAGGACGCCATCAAGGAACTGCGCAAGCAGGAAACCGAGGCGTCTGGTCCGACCACCATCGGCGACCTGATTCGCGCTCAGATGGGCAACCAGGGCTGAGTTCGGCGACTCGTTGAACGAAAAGGGCGACTTCGGTCGCCCTTTTTCGTTATGGGCCGCAGCAGGGGTTGGGGGCGCCCTGAACCTGTAGGAGCGGATTTATCCGCGATTGGCCATTATTCTGTGCATTCCCAGTCGCGAATAAATTCGCTCCTACGGGATCCAGCGATTCCAGACGAGGCAACGGAATGCCAGACACCACCGCCCCTCACGCCGCCAATCTGCGGCGCGGACGCTTTTCCGAGCCCGGGCGCACTATCTGATCACTACCGTCACCCATGAGCGGAGGCCGATCTTCCGTGACTTCAGATCCGGCCGCTTGCTGGTCAACGAAATGCGTCTGAGCGAGCGGGATGATCTGGTCGAGTCTCTTGCCGGGGTGGTCATGCCGGATCATCTGCATTGGCTGCTGGTGCTGCGCGATGGCCAACCTGCTGAGGCGGATCAAGGCATGCAGTACCCAGGCTATCAACCGGGAACTCCACTTGCGTGGCCAGCTCTGGCAGCGTGGCTACCATGATCGTGCCATGCGCAGGGATGACGACTTGCAGGCCAAGGCCCGCTATATCGTCGCCAACCCTCTGCGTGCCGGAATAACCTTGAAGCTGGCGGATTACCCACTATGGGATGCTGTGTGGCTTTGACGCAGCTCCTGTGGGAGCAGATTTATCTGCGACCATCGGCAGCACCAGGAGCATCGCGAATAAATTCGCTCCTACAGGCCAACGGCAGTTGCGCTGCCGCCCAAACTCCTTCCTTTTGCCTGCTCGTCGCCGCTTCGCTGTGTCCCGGGCTGTTCAAACTCTGTTCAGCATGCTAAAACCCAAACAATCAATTTTGATCTAGCCGCTTGAAAACGAAGGGAAAACCATGACCAAGTCGGAGTTGATCGAGCGCATCGTCACCCAGCAGGGCCAGCTTTCCGCAAAGGATGTGGAACTGGCCATCAAGACCATGCTGGAGCAAATGTCGCAGGCTCTGGCCACCGGGGATCGTATCGAAATCCGCGGTTTCGGCAGCTTCTCGCTGCACTACCGGGCGCCACGTGTCGGGCGCAACCCGAAAACCGGGCAAACCGTTCGCCTCGATGGCAAGTTCGTGCCGCACTTCAAGCCCGGCAAGGAGCTGCGCGATCGCGTCAATGAATGAAATGACTATGTCCTGGTCAAACGTCGGGACGGTACACTGGTCGCCCTTGGAGCCGGCTTGTTCGTGCAGCGGACTTTCACGTTGTCCCTCTTTCGCAACAGCCCGCCCGGACATAGCGAATGAAAGTGTAGTTACCACGAGAGAAATTGCTTAATGCGCCACTTCAAACGAATTTTGCTGGGATTGATCCTGCTACTGGTAGCCGCCGCCACGCTGGTGTTCGTACTGGAAAATCGCCAGGTCGCGACGCTGGTGCTCTTCGGCTGGACTACGCCGCAGCTGCCAATGGCCGTCTTCGTTTCCGCCGCCCTGCTGCTGGGCCTGCTGGCATCGCCGTTGCTGGGGATGCTGTTCTATGGCCGTTTGAGGATGCAGCTGGCCTCTCGCCAGCGTCAGCTGGTGGAATGCCAGAAAGAGCTGGCTCGGCTTACGGAGCAGCCGGCGGAATAGCCGAAGCAGCGCTTCGGCCTATCATCCAGATGACAGGGTTGTGACGCTCTTCCGGTATTTGTGCGTTTGGCCTTCCGGCCGATCGAGATCGCACCCTGTCAAGGCTTGTAATTTACCTTTGGCGCGGCACAATTCGCGCCCTCGACTTCATTGTTCTGCACCGCTCCCTGGGTTGTCCGTGCTCTTTTTTCTTCCTGCGATCACCGATGTATCGGCTCGAATGGGATGAGCCTCCGTATGAGGCGCTGTGCAGACTGACCGGGGCGACTTGGCCGAATCTTTTGCCCGGATGAATCTATCGAGCCCAAGAGAGCGCCGATTTCGGTTCCGGGCATGGTGCAGGATGGAATGCCGGGCGTATTCAAGGCGATGGAAATCTTGAGCTGAAGGATCGAGCAATGCCATACCCGGAGATTCTCCACCATGGTGCCACCCTGGGTGTCACCGGATCCTGCCACCAACTGCTGATGGATGCGCAGCACAGCCTGCTGATCGACTGCGGCCTGTTCCAGGGAGCGGAGACGTCCACTGAAGGGCGGGCCGGGGTGGGCAACCTGGCCATCGACTTCGCGCTGGATACCGTCAAGGCGCTGGTGGCGACCCATGTGCACATCGACCATGTCGGACGGATTCCCTATCTGCTGGCGGCCGGCTTCAAGGGGCCGATCCTCTGCAGCGAGCCGTCGGCCAGGCTGTTGCCCATCGTCCTGGAGGATGCCTTCAGGCTGGGAGTGAGTGGCGACCAGCAGCAGGTGGAGCGCTACCTCAAGCTGATCGGGCAGCGACTGATCGCCTTGCCCTACAAGCACTGGTTCACCCTGGCGGATACCCCGGCGCTGCTCTGCCGGATCCGCCTGCAGCGGGCCGGCCACATCCTCGGCTCGGCCTATGTGGAAGTCGATCTGAGCTATAGGTCCAGTGGCCGGAAGCGCCGCATTCTGTTCTCCGGCGATCTGGGGGCTCCCCATGCGCCGCTGCTGCCGGCTCCCCAGCCGCCTTACCGGGCCGATACCGTGGTCATCGAGAGTACCTACGGTGACCGTCTGCACGAGGACCGCCGCACTCGCCGGCAGCGTCTCGAAGCCGTCATCGAACAGGCCCTGGCCGACCAAGGCAGCGTGCTGATTCCGGCCTTCAGCGTCGGTCGCACCCAGGAGCTGCTCTACGAGCTGGAAGACATCATCCATCGCAAGACTCGATTCCGCCCGGCGGGAAACGGCGGGGGAAGCCAACTGCCTGGAAATGCCCCCGGCCAGACCGACTGGCCGCAACTGCCCATCATCCTCGACTCCCCCCTCGCCAGCCGCTTCACCCAGGCCTATCGCGAGTTGCAGCCTTTCTGGGATCTGGAGGCCATCAAGCGGGTAAAATCCGGCCGCCGGCCGCTGGGCTTCGAGCAACTGATCACGGTGGAGGCCCATGCCGATCACCTGCGCATGGTCTCGCACCTGGCGAGCACTGCCCGCCCGGCTATCATCATCGCCGGTAGCGGCATGTGTACCAGCGGACGTATCGTCAACTACCTGAAGGCCATGCTGGAAGATCGTCGACACAATGTGCTCTTCGTCGGCTACCAGGCTATGGGCACGCCCGGGCATGCTATCCAGAAATATGGGCCGCGGGGTGGTTACGTTGACCTGGACGGCGAGCGCTTCGGGATCAGGGCCGGTATTGCTACCTTGGGTGGCTATTCGGCCCATGCCGATCGGCAGGGGCTGGCGAACTTCATCACCCGTATGCGCGAATGGCCGGACGAGATACGCATCGTCCATGGCGAGGCCGAGGCCAAGCGCGGGCTAGACACCGAATTACGGCGGAGGTATGAGCAAAAACAGAAGAGGGTAAGCATCATTACCCCCTGAAAGGTTGTTAAGCAAGAAGCCGGCTGGCTAGGTCGACCAGTGCCAAAGACCTGCCTGGCATGCAGGGTAGGAAGTGTTGCCAGACGTGCGAGCGAAGTCCGTTGGAGCGTACCCTGGGACGTTGGGTGAATCGGAAAAGCTCCCTGCGATGGCCAGGGCCGGATCAGGGGCAAGGTGACACGGAATATGAACAGTCGCACTGTGAATGATGCATGCAGCATACGTGAGGGCAAGGCGTGGTATCTCGTGCAGTGTAAACCTCGCCAAGACGAACGGGCCGAAGAAAATCTGAGGCGCCAAGGGTACGAATACTTTCGTCCGCAGTACCGGCGGGAGCGCCTGGTGCGTGGAGCCCTGCAGATCCAGAGCGAGTCGCTGTTCCCAGGTTATCTGTTCATCCGGTTGGCAGCCGATGCCAACTGGGCGCCGCTGCGCTCGACGCGTGGCGTCAGTCGCCTGGTCGGCTTTGGCGGCATGCCGCTGTCCATTGCCGACGAACTGATCGACGAACTGCAGCGACGTGTCGAGCCGCTACCTGAGCCTGCCCTGAAGCCCGGCGACAGGGTGCGCATCGTCACGGGAGGCTTCGCGGAGTTGGATGCCATCTTCCTGGCGTTGGACGGTGAGGAGCGAGTTACTTTGCTGATGAACCTGCTTCATCGTGAGCATCGATTGAGCCTGCCTTTGGAAAGCATACGCAAATATTGATAACTCTCCGCCCGGAGGCAGCAGGTCTGCACCTGGGCGGCTCTATATATAGATGTACCAGCGTTTTCAGGAAATTGACGGTCAAATCGAAAGGTAGCGTGTCTGAAGGCCATATTCGGTATCAGTAATCCATATGGCTTGCCTCACTTGCTATTTCGATTGAGGAAAGCCGGTGTACCCCGGCAGGCGTTTTGGTGATATCTGCCTCGCAGACCGCGAGTATCAGGAGAGCTTGAAAGACATGACCATTCTGGTAACAGGCAGTGCAGGGTTTATCGGGGCGAATTTTGTCCTTGACTGGCTGCTCCAATATGATGAGGCGGTTGTCAGCCTCGACAAGCTGACCTACGCAGGAAATCTGGCCAATCTGCAAAGCCTGGATGGTGATAGCCGGCACGTCTTCATCAAGGGTGATATAGGTGACTCGAAACTGGTCGCCGAGCTACTGGAAGAATACCGGCCGCGTGCTGTCATCAACTTCGCCGCCGAGTCGCATGTGGATCGTTCGATTCAGGGTCCGGAAGACTTCATTCAGACCAACATCGTGGGGACCTTCCGCCTGCTGGAGACCGTGCGTGCCTACCATGGTCAGCCGCATACCGAGGCTGCTGCTTTCCGTTTCCTGCATGTCTCGACGGATGAGGTATATGGCTCGCTGGAGCCGACCGCTCCGGCTTTTACCGAACTGAATCGCTATGAGCCGAACAGTCCCTATTCAGCCTCCAAGGCTGCTTCGGATCATCTGGTTCGTGCTTACCAGCACACCTACGGGCTGCCGGTGCTGACCACCAACTGCTCGAACAATTACGGGCCGTATCACTTCCCGGAAAAGCTCATCCCCCTGGTCATCCACAATGCCTTGGCAGGAAAACCACTACCTATTTATGGGGATGGCCAGCAAATCCGCGATTGGCTGTATGTGAAAGATCATTGCAGTGCAATCCGTCGGGTACTGGAAGCGGGCAAGCCGGGCGAAACCTACAACGTCGGGGGCTGGAACGAAAAAACCAACCTCGACGTGGTGAACACCCTGTGCGACATCCTTGATCAGGAGCAGCCGCGCAGCGATGGCTCGAGCTACCGCAAGCAAATCGTCTTCGTCAAGGATCGTCCCGGACACGACCGTCGTTATGCCATCGATGCCACCAAGCTAGAGCGCGACCTGGGCTGGAAACCAGCGGAAACCTTTGAAACCGGTATACGCAAAACCGTTCGCTGGTACCTGGATAATCAAGCTTGGGTTGACAATGTCACCAGCGGTGCCTATCGAGATTGGGTGAGCGAACACTATCAATGAAAATTCTGCTATTGGGAGCCAACGGTCAGGTTGGCTGGGAACTACAGCGGGCCCTCGTGCCGTTGGGGCCGCTACATATCTGCGATCGCAACCATGCTGATCTGGATAGACCGGAAAGCCTGACCGCGCTGGTCGAGCAGATACAGCCACAGGTCATCGTCAATGCTGCTGCCTATACCGCTGTGGACAGGGCCGAGTCCGACGAGGCTTGCTCGCGTCGGGTGAATGCCGAGTCGGTGGGGGTGCTGGCGGGTGCTGCGCAAAAATGCGGCGCCTGGCTGGTGCATTACTCGACCGATTACGTGTTCGATGGCAGCAAGGCGATAGCTTACGAAGAGGACGATCCCGTTGCGCCGCTGAGCGTATATGGGCAAACGAAGCTGGAAGGCGAGCAAGCCATTCAGGCTTCAGGCTGCAAACACCTGATCCTGAGAACCAGCTGGGTGTACGCTGCGCGCGGCAGCAACTTCGTCAAGACCATGCTGCGCCTGGCTGCCGAGCGCGAAGAGTTGCGCGTGATCGCCGATCAGATCGGCTCCCCAACTAGCGCCGAGCTGATCGCGGATGTCACTGCCCTCATGCTGCAGCGGTTTGACCATGATCGAGCATTGGCCGAAAAAGCGGCTGGTACCTATCATTTAGTCGCAGCCGGCGAAACCAACTGGCATGGCTACGCACGGTTCGTCATTGCCAGGGCGGCTGCACTGGGCATGCCACTCAAGGCCACCCCTGACGACATCCACGCGATCGGTACCGCTGACTATCCGCTGCCGGCTCGGCGTCCAGCCAACTCCCGGCTCGACACCAGCAAACTCCGGCGCACCTTTGGCTTGCATCTTCCGCAATGGGAATATCACGTCGAACGCATGCTGCAGGAACTCATCATCAAGGCATAGGAGCAGGCTCGCCTGTACCATGCAGATATACCGCAGATGCAGGCGCGTGCTGCAAAAGGGGCATGTGCCTCATATCGCTAATCGAACAGAAAAATGCTCATGAAACGCAAAGGCATCATCCTCGCCGGTGGCTCCGGTACCCGCCTGCATCCAGCTACCCTGGCCATCTCCAAACAACTGCTGCCGGTTTACGACAAGCCGATGATCTACTACCCGCTGAGCACTCTGATGCTGGCCGGTATCCGTGACATCCTGATCATTTCCACCCCGCAGGATACCCCGCGCTTCACGCAACTGCTGGGTGACGGCAGCCAGTGGGGGCTCAATCTCGCCTATGCGGTCCAGCCGTCCCCGGATGGCCTGGCCCAGGCTTTCCTGATCGGCGAAGATTTCCTCGGTAACGACCCGTCGGCACTAGTGCTCGGCGACAACATCTACTACGGCCACGACTTCCAGGATCTCTTGCATAACGCCATGCTCCGCGAGCAGGGTGCCAGCGTATTCGCTTACCACGTGTACGATCCCGAGCGTTACGGTGTAGTGGAATTCGACGCGCAAGGGAAGGCCATCAGCCTGGAAGAAAAGCCGCTGCAGCCCAAGTCCCACTATGCAGTCACCGGTCTGTACTTCTACGACCAGCAAGTGGTCGACATCGCCAAGAGCATCAAGCCCTCGGCCCGTGGCGAGCTGGAAATCACCGACGTCAATCGTACCTATCTGGAGCAGGGCAAGCTCTCGGTGGAAATCATGGGCCGCGGCTACGCCTGGCTGGACACCGGCACCCATGATTCGTTGCTCGATGCCAGCCAGTTCATCGCCACCCTGGAAAGTCGCCAGGGCCTGAAGGTCGCCTGTCCCGAGGAAATCGCCTTCCGTCAGAAATGGATCGATGCCGAACAGTTGGAGAAGCTCGCCGAGCCCCTGTCGAAGAACGGCTATGGCAACTACCTCAAGCGCATCCTGGTGGAGACAGTCTACTAATGAAAGCCACCCCGCTTGATATTGCCGGTCTGATTCTGTTCGAACCCAATGTGTTTGGCGATGATCGCGGCTTCTTTTTTGAAAGCTACAACCAGGGGCATTTTGAGGATGCCGTCGGACGCGCAGTGACTTTTGTCCAGGACAACCACTCCCGCTCTTCGCGGGGGGTGTTGCGAGGGCTTCACTATCAATTGCTGCCGCATGCCCAGGGCAAGCTGGTACGGGTCATCCAGGGCGAGGTGTTCGACGTTGCCGTGGATATCCGCAGGTCGTCGCCTACCTTCGGGCAATGGGCCGGAGTGTTGCTGTCCGCGGAAAACAAGCGCCAGTTCTGGGTTCCGGAAGGCTTTGCCCATGGTTTCGTGACGCTCTCGGAGAGCGCCGAGTTCCTGTACAAGACAACCCGCTATTACGCTCCGCAAAGCGAGCGCAGCATTCTCTGGAATGACCCGGCATTGGCCATCGACTGGCACGGCGTCAACGCTCCATTGCTTTCCGGCAAGGACCAGAAGGCCCCCCTGCTCGTCGATGCCGAGGTGTTTCCATGAATCCACACGCAGCGCAACCAAGCTCATTGCTGGCTTTTGCGCGTAGCTTGTGGAAGCACCGCCAGTTGATCAAGCAAATGATCAGGCGCGAGGTGATCGGTCGCTACCAGGGCTCCTTCCTGGGGCTTGGCTGGTCCTTCCTCAACCCGCTGCTGATGTTGTGCGTCTATACCTTCGTTTTCTCGGTGGTGTTCAAGGCACGCTGGGGGGTGGCTCCGGAAGGGGGAGAGGAAAACAAGTTCATGTTCGCCATCGTGCTCTTCGTCGGCATGATCGTGCATGCGCTGTTCGCGGAAATCCTCAACCGTGCGCCAGGACTGGTCGTCGGCAACGTCAACTATGTCAAGAAGGTCGTCTTTCCCCTGGAGATACTGCCGGTAGTCACGACCGGGGCGGCCCTGTTCCATGCCCTGGTCAGCCTGGCGGTCTGGCTGCTGGTCTACGGTGTGTCCGTCGGCGTGCCGCACTGGCAGGTTCTGCTGCTTCCCATCGTCATGCTGCCATTGCTGGTGCTGGCTCTGGGCCTGGCCTGGTTTCTCGCTTCGCTGGGAGTTTTTCTGCGGGACGTGGGGCAGACGATTGCAATCGTCACCACCATCATGATGTTCCTGGCCCCGGTGTTCTTTCCGGTGGACAGCCTGCCGGAAGAGTTTCAGCCGTTGATCATGGCCAATCCAATTACCTTCATCATCGAGCAGGCGCGTGATGTGCTGATCAAGGGGCAGCTGCCGGATTTTGCCGGGCTGTCCCGTTACTTTGCTGTGGCGTTGGCCGTAATGTGGGCTGGTTTTGCCTGGTTTCAGAAGACCCGCAAAGGATTTTCCGATGTGCTCTGATGTTGCGATCAAAGTAGAAAGCCTGAGTAAATGCTTTCATATCTATGACAAGCCTCGTGATCGCCTGCTGCAAATGCTCAGCGGAGGTAGCCGGAAGTTTTTTCGCGAATTCTGGGCCTTGCGTGACGTATCGTTCAGCATACAGAAAGGCGAAACGGTAGGCATCGTCGGGCGCAACGGCAGCGGCAAGTCCACCTTGCTGCAGATCATCTGCGGCACCTTGACGCCTACCTCAGGCCAGGTGCAGACCCGCGGGCGTATCGCTGCCCTGCTGGAACTGGGCTCGGGCTTCAACCCGGAGTTCAGTGGGCGCGAGAACGTCTACATGAATGCGGCGGTGCTTGGCCTGTCGAAAGAGGAAACCGATGCCCGCTTTGCCGAGATAGAGGCCTTTGCCGAAATCGGCGACTTTATCGACCAGCCGGTCAAGACCTATTCCAGCGGGATGATGGTGCGGCTGGCCTTTGCCGTGGCTATCAATGTCGATCCGCAAATTCTTATCGTGGACGAAGCATTATCGGTGGGCGACGAGCTGTTCCAGCGCAAGTGCTTCGCAAGGATCGAAACGATCAAGGCCAGTGGCGCAACCATCCTCTTCGTATCGCACGCCGGTAGCACCGTCATCGAACTCTGTAACCGCGCCATTCTGATGGATAATGGCGACAAGCTTGCCGAGGGGCTGCCTAAATCGATTATCGGCAAGTACCAGAAGCTCCTCTATGCGCCAGCGGACAAGGTAGAAGCGATTCGCGCTGCAGTCAGTGGAGATAACCACAAGGAATCCCTGTCAGCTGAATCTCCAGCCTCGACACTGGAGACCGTGGCGCAAAAGCAAGTCACGCCTGGGGTGGATGAGTATTTCGATCCGAATCTGCGATCGCAGAGCGTATTGTCCTACGAGTCCCATGGACTGCTCATCAAGGAATCGCAAATCCTCAATCTTGCCGGCGAGCCGGTGAACTGCCTCAAGCGCGGCAAGACTTACCGTTATACCTATCAAGTGAGTTTTTCTGTCGGTGCCACCGGAGTCCGGTTTGGCATGATGATCAAGACCCTGGCTGGGGTAGAACTCGGTGGAGCGGTCAGTGCCGCCAACCTGCAGGATGCCATTCCCCATGTGGAGAAGGGGACAGTCATCCAGGTCGAGTTCACGTTTCAGTGCAACCTCAATCCGGGTACTTACTTTCTGAATGCCGGTGTACTGGGTGCGACAGGAGAAAGCGAAACCTATTTGCATCGTTTGCTGGATGCCTGTCTGTTCCGTGTATTACCTGCGACGGACAAGACAGCTACTGGAGTTGTAGACTTCAAGTGTGTCCCAGACTTCACTATTTCAAACCAATAAAAGTTTAGGTATATGGAGCAGAAACATATAGTTGTTGTGCTGGGCATGCATCGAAGCGGCACTTCTGCAATCACTCGAAGCTTGCAGGTGCTGGGGGTTGAGCTTGGTGATAATTTAATTCCGCCTAATGCTAATGTTAATGCAAAAGGTTTTTGGGAAGATGTGGACGTCAATGCGCTCAACATTGAGTTGCTTGCTGCCCTGGGCCACGACTGGCATACCTTGACGCCCTTATTGCCCGAGCATTTGAACTCTTCGATTCTAGATACCTTCAAATTGCGCGCCGTGCAGCTGTTGCGCGAAAAGTTATCGGCCGTTGACTGTTTTGGCCTGAAGGACCCCCGGATAGCCAGATTGCTCCCCTTCTGGATGAGCGTGTTTGCTCATCTGAATGCTCAGGTCAGCTATGTGATTGCCTGCCGTCACCCCATGAGTGTGGTTCGCTCTCTGGCCAAGCGAGACGGTTTCGCCCTGGAGAAGGCTTACCAGCTATGGTTGGAGCACATGTTGGCAAGCTTGGAAGGGACGCAAAACCATCCCCGAATCGTTGTCGATTATGATCTGCTCATAGAGGAGCCGGCCGCCCAACTGCAGCGAATCGCGGAAACATTGGGATTCGAATTCGACGCGAGCAGCCAAGGTTTTGCCGAGTACAAGGAGGAGTTTCTGGAGGAAGGCCTTCGGCATAGCCGTTTTGCAGCAGCCGATCTGCGCCTGGACAAAGCAGCTCCTCCGCAGGTGGAGGAGTTGTACGGTGCTCTGTTGCAGATGGCCAGTGACCAGATGGGCCCTGATGCGCAAGAAGCAGAGAGGCTTCTTGCAAAGTTGTCCGAGGGACTGCAGCGGAACTACTCGCTACTGCATTACACTGATCAATGTGAGAAGCAGATCAACGAGTTCGCCAGCCAGGTTGCAGTTCAGGAAAGGCAAATCGCTGACTGCAACTCACAGATCCATGGCCTGAATCAGGCTATTGCCGAGCGTGAAGGCCAGATTGGCTGCCTGAGAGATGTTATCGCCGAGTACGATGGTCAGATCCGCATGCTCAACCAGACGGTTGACGATCAGGAAGGGCGGATAGATAGGCTGAACAATGTTATAGCCGAGCGCGATGGTCAGATTCACGAGCTGAATCAGGTAATCGCGGACAGAGAAGTATACATCGACAGCCTGAAGGGTGCTGTCGCCGAGAGTGACAAGCAGATTCACAGCTTGAATCAAATAATCGCGGAAAGAGAAGGACAGATTGGCGGCCTGAATGGGGTTGTGGGTGAGCGAGACATTCAGATTGCCTCCATGCAGGTAACGCTGGATGCCCTGCACAATTCCAAAAGTTGGCGTGTCACTGCTCCTTTGCGGCGCATCGGCCTTCTAAGACGCAAGGCTAAAGATGTGAAGGGTATTGCTTGCCGCCAGCTACAGAGTGAGTCTCTGTCGGTTCTTCTGAAAAAGATTGTGAGGATCTTGCGCCAGGAAGGCCTGAGCGGGCTAAGGGCGAGGGTTCGTCAGCAGCATTTCCTATCGACACTATCCCCTGCACCGCAATTTGTCCAATCCCCCGCTGGTACAAGTACGGCTCTCATGCGTGCGGCCATTGTTCGTCATTCCGAGGGACGCTACGAATTGGCTGCTGCACCTAAAGGCTATACCTATATCGAGCCGCAACGACCTGCTGACCTGGAAGCCCAACTCGCAGCCCTCGACTCTGCGCCTTTGTTCTCGATCGTGGTGCCGGTTTACAACACGCCTCCCGAACTGCTGGATGCCATGCTCTCATCCGTGCAAGCGCAGTGGTATCCGCACTGGGAGCTGATATTGGCCGATGATGCCAGCCCGTCCGAAGTGACCCGACAAGTATTGGCTCGGATCGACAATCCGAAAATCAAGATACTGCACCTGGAAAGCAACAAGGGCATTTCAGGTGCCACAAATGTGGGCCTGGAGGCTGCGCAAGGTGAGTTCATCGTGTTCATGGATCATGATGATGAGCTGACCGTGGACTGTTTGTATGAATTGGCGTTATGTATCAACCGCGATCAGCCGGATTTCATCTATAGCGATGAGGACAAGCTTACTGAAGAAGGGGAATATACCCAGCCGCATTTCAAGCCGGACTGGTCTCCCGATACCATTATGAGCACCATGTTCACCTGCCACGTATCTTGTGTGCGTCGCAGTCTGTTGAGCAAGGTGGGGGAGCTGCGTTCGGAGTTCGACGGTTGTCAGGACTGGGATTTTGTCCTGCGTGTCGTCGAGCACACCAACCGTATCAGTCACATCGCCAAAGTGTTATATCACTGGCGTATCATTCCCACTTCCGTTGCGTCGGATATCGCTGCCAAGCCTTATGTACTTGAAGCATCCCGTCGCGTTCGAATAGATGCTTTGGAGCGCCGTGGCTTCAAAGGCAGCGTGGAGCCGGTTACCCAAGTTCCAGGATATTTCCGCGTTAACTATCACCTGCAAGACTCGCCGCTAATCTCGATCATCATCCCAAGTCGGGACAATGGCGCGGTTCTTCGCCGTTGCATCGACTCCATTCAGGAAAAGAGCCGTTATCGGAGCTTCGAAATCATCATTCTCGATAATGGTTCTGTTGAAGCCTCCACTGTCGCCTACCTTCAGGAGGTGCAAGATCAGGGGCTGGCCAAGGTCATTCGTCATGATGCGCCGTTCAATTTCTCTGAGCTGAACAATATTGGTGTGAAGAATGCCAAAGGCGAATTGTTGTTGTTTCTCAACGACGACACTGAAGTGCTCTGCTGTGACTGGCTGGAGCGCATGGGAGGATATGCGCAGCTGCCGCATATTGGAGCAGTAGGGGCAAAACTGCTCTACCCTGGTGGTAATGAAATTCAGCATGCGGGGGTTGTTAACTTGCATCATGGTCCCGGACACGCCTTCCTGCGCCAGGATAGTGACCGTCCGAGCTATTTTATGCGCAACTTGCTGGAATACAACTGGCTAGCAGTCACAGGCGCCTGCTTGATGATGGAGGCCCGCAAGTTCGATGCGTTGGGCGGTTTCGATGAAGCCCTACCGATCGCCTATAACGATATCGAGCTATGCATGCGAGGTGTCGAAAAGGGATACTACAATGTCGTGTGCCAAGCGGTGACGCTGACTCACTATGAATCGGTCAGCCGAGGCCTTGACCACATTGATCCTATCAAAATGGCGCGCCTGCAGTGCGAACTTCGGCGTCTTTACGAGATCCATCCATTCTTTTTCCAATACGATCCCTTTCATAATCCGAATCTGCACCCCAACGGAATCAACTTCGAGGTGCCTGCATGATGAAGGGCATGACTAGGAATGACTGTGAAGTGCTTGACGTAACTGCTGTAAGTACTCAATTCGCTGATAGCGATGACCTTCAGTACCTAATTGAAAGAGCCGCAGCGATTTCCTTCGATTTTTTCGATACGCTTTTCGTCCGTCCTCTTGCCTACCCCGAGGATGCTTTCGATATCCTTGGCTGTCAATTCGATATCCCCGATTTCCGCGCTATGCGGCGTGCAGCGCAGGCTGAGGCCTTCCGCCAGATGTTGGCCTCAGGGCGCAAGGAAATCACGTTGGAGAATATCTACGCCTGTCTCGTAGAAACAGGCACTCCCGTCGATGTGTTGATGCGCGCTGAATATGAACTGGAACAGGCGCTGATAGAGCCAAACCCGGAATTATTCCCTCTGTTTCGTACGCTGCTCGACAGTGGCAAGCCCGTAGTCATCACCTCGGATATGTATCTGTCTTCCAGCTTCTTCCGTGAGGCGTTTCGACCACATGGGCTGGACCATGTGCCTCTGTTCATTTCCGCGGATTGCAATGCCACCAAGCGCGATACCGGCGAGCTCTTCGATATTCTGGCAAGCAGATTGGGAGTGCAAGCGAGGGAAATCCTGCATATTGGAGATAACGAACTGGCCGATGTGAAACGGCCTCGCGAGAAAGGGCTGATGACCTTCCATTATCGGCCCAGCCATTTACGCAGCGTCAAGAAAGACATTTCACTTGCAACCTCCATTGGGCATGGCCTACTGCATACGAGTGCCCGTGATATCGAGCCGAACTCCTATGCTGAACTCGGCTTCCTTTATGGTGGAGCCGCAAATCTTGGGTTCCTTGAGTGGATAAAGGAACGCGCCCGTCAGGATGGCATTGATCACGTACTTTTCTTGTCTCGCGATGGTTATGCGCTTGAACGCATAGCCCGAGCTCAGGGAGGTTGCGGGTTGCCTGATTTCTGTTATTTCTTGGGTTCACGCACGGCTTATACGTTGGCTTCCATCACAGCCGATAACTTCAGCCAGTTTTTCCCATTCCTGCTCTCGGGAGGAGATGGTCTCGCGCCATATGAGCTTCTGGAGCGCATTGGCGTGCAGCCGCCATCACCGCAGATCATGGCGCATCTGGGATTGGGGGCTGATGTGCGTGTTTGTCCAGCATTGCATGGAAAAATAGCCAGTTTCCTGTATGCCTATCGCTGGGAAATTTTGAAAGTGTGCCAGCGCAACCGCCGTGCGTTGTATCAATATCTCAAACAACTGGGAATTCACACGGGAAGCCGGGTGGCTCTGGTCGATGTGGGCTGGAGCGGCACTACCCAGGAAGCCTTCGAGATAGCCATAAAGCCCCTGATGCACCTTGAGGTGTTCGGCTATTATTTTTGTCTGGCCGATACGCCCGAGCGCTTGCGGCGTACGCAGACCCAACGGATGTCAGCTATGGTGACTGCGGCCAATACATCTACAGCAACCATTGCTGAGATTTACGCCAGCCGGGTGGCGGTGGAGTTGTTTTTCACTGCGCCACATCATTCTGTTATCGGTTTACGGGTGGGTCCAAAAGGCATAGAGCCTGTACTGGATGCCGGGCGTGGTAATGTCGAGAGTCTGCATGTAATAGCTGAAGCCCTGAATCAGGGGGGCGAAGATTTTGTTAAGAGTTACGGTAAGTTACAGCAGCGGCTAGATATACAGATGTCTCCCTTGCAACTTGCCTGGCCGCTGATTGAGTTGATCACCGAAGCTTCGGGGGATGCGCATGAATTGCTAAGGCAGGTCAAGAATTTCGATGCTTGGGGAAGCTCGCGTAATCACGAGCTGAAGTTGTCTGGCTATACATTCAAAAAAATATAACAAAAAAATGTGGAAAGGCCTGTGGAGATGGTTTTTTTGTGCTTGCACAAATTTGTGAGAAAATTTGTTGTATGCATGCTTCTCTGCGCGCTAGCTTAAGGTATGAATACATGAAAAGAAAATATTATTTATATTTGCTGGCGACTCTGTGCTGTGGGCTGATTTATGTCTCGCAGTGTTGGTCGCCTTCTTCGTATGGGTTGGTGCTGCGCCAAATCGGTGTCGACGATGATGGTATTGTTTTTGGCGAACCGCGGCCCATCCGCTCCGATGAGTGGGGCGTGGTAACGCCTCTCACTCAGGCGACCGTCAATAATGATTTCGAACGCTACAATAAGACCTCTTTCTATGGCGAGGACTTGAGAATAAATTATGGGCTACCAATCTTTGATTGGGGCATGTTATTCAAGCCAAGCATGTGGGGGTATTTGATTTTTGGTCCTGAATATGCCTATTCATTGCACTGGTTTGCAATGCTGGCTGCCTTTGTTGTTGGTTATGCATTGTTGTTCGAAAAAATAGGGCTTGGACGCGGGCAGGCATTGTTCCTTTCGGTCAGTCTCTATTTTACCGGATTTACTCAGTTCTGGTGGAATGAGAAGGGGCCAATCTTTTCTATATTCCCCTGGGTGGTTTTGGTTCTGCTGTCCCGCTTTTCTATTGTCGCTCGGCTTGGACTTTTTTATTGGCTTGGGACAACGTGGCTACTAACCAATTTTTATCCGCCCATTATCATATCCTTGGCTTTTGTTGGTGTGCTCCTTGTGCTGGCTCTTGGCCGCGACTGGTTAGCCCTCCGAAGGTTTTTGCCGCTGGTAATCACCTCTGCTGCTGCTTCAATAACAGCGGTAATGTATTTGAAGGACTATTTGCTCAAGTCAGCCTCAACACTTTATCCAGGCATGCGGAGTTTTGGGGGGGGGACAGTACCTTGGCAGGAGTGGTGGGCGCAGTTTTTTCCTTTCGCAACGTTCGATTGGCATTATGAAAGTGTAATTGGTCAGAATACTTCTGAAGTGGGTGTGGTCGGTTCGGCCATTGTGCTCATGGTGGTTTGTTTTTTGAATTACCAAAAAATTTACAGTGTGATTTTCGAGAAAGGAGAGAGTCGTTTTCACCTCATTGTTCTTGGAGTGGGCTACCTTCTGATGACGGCTTGGATGCTGCTACCAGTGCCCGCCTGGTTGGGACGATTGCTGTTTTGGAACAATGTTCAGCCAGAGCGCATGGAGTATGCGGCAGGTGTTGTTCTGCTGATG
Organism: Azotobacter armeniacus; assembly: GCF_054779355.1. Lineage (NCBI taxonomy): Bacteria > Pseudomonadati > Pseudomonadota > Gammaproteobacteria > Pseudomonadales > Pseudomonadaceae > Azotobacter > Azotobacter armeniacus. The sequence continues at coordinate 98,980 of NZ_BAAGYK010000156.1, read as the reverse complement.
TTTACGGCTATCTTGGGCAGGGAAGCCGGAGTGCGGATAACTGGCAAGCGATTTGCTGCTTATCTGGTGCTAGTCGTTTCAGGTTGGGTGCTAATCAAGGGCGACTCCTTCAGGCTCGACCTAGATACTATGTTGTATCTCAGCAACGATCTGGTAGTCATACCTGTACTTGCAGTGGTCTTATTTTTCAATCGCTGGCTGCGAGTTAACCAGTACACGGCCTTGACTGCTGCTGCAGCGATTAGCGGCGCTGTGGTGCTTTTCGGTTTCAATCCGATCCAGTCGTCGAAGAATCTCTTTGTGCGGCACGATACGGATTTTATCAAGGGGCTTAATTCGGAGGTCCAGGGGGCGCCAGGTTTTCTGGCGTTCAGTGGCATGTTTGGGGCTACGCTGAATGGCTTGGGCTATGCTTCCGTATCGCACGTTACTCCAGTGCCTGCACTGGAATTCTGGCGTAAAAAATATCCGGATATGAAAGAGGAGGATTTTTTATCCATTTTCAACCGATATTCCCATATCCAGTTGACCTCAGAAGGAACGCCAAGGCTACTTCAGGCTGACGTTGTTGGTGTTCCGTTGGCGGATTTCTGGGAGAACCGGGTTGAAATACCTGTTTTCCGCTAATGGAAATGCGGCCCCCTTATGGCTTCAGCAGGGCGAGAGGGTATCGGGCGAAATTATTTCGAAGCGCTCTGGAGTCGTTCAGGCGTTTGATGTTTTTATTGGCAATGGGCATAACAGCTCGGATGGACTATTGAGTCTGAAGCTATGTGGAGTGACGGGATGTGTCGATTCCTCCAGGAGGCTTGTCGAGTCATTCGATAATGCTTTCCTGCGTTTCGATCTTGCCACTCCGATCACCGTGGGAAAAGAGTTTCCGGTTCGTTATGAGTTCCGCTGGGAGCGAGGAAAGACCCCGGTAGCCTTTTGGACCTACCCCAAAATATCTGAGCTGGTTACTATCTACGTAAACGGTGTGCCAGGTTCTTTGGTGCCGCGATTCAGGCTCAGATATACTTCTGACAAGAGTTTTTCCGTCAAATGAGAGGGTTGGAATGCTGTATCGCGGTCAACGGATTGCTTTGATAGTTCCTTGCTACAATGAGGAGGTGGCGGTAGGTACCGTCATTAGAGATTTTCGTGCCGCCATGCCGGAAATCGAAGTCTATATATTTGATAATAATTCCTCGGATAAAACTGCAGAAGTGGCAAGGGCAGAGGGAGCAAGAGTCATCTCCGTGCCCTTGAAAGGCAAGGGCAATGTGGTGCGGCGTATGTTTGCCGATGTCGAGGCGGATGTATACGTGATGGTGGACGGCGATGCTACCTATGACGCCAATTCAGTAGCCAAACTGGTCGATAAATTGCTGGATGAACAATTGGATATGGTGGTCGGCTGTAGAAAAGTCGATATGGCTATTGCCGGACATGCTTATCGAAATGGTCATCAATGGGGAAACCGCATGCTGACGCAGAGTGTCGCACGCACCTTTGGCGGGTCTTTTACAGACATGCTGACGGGATATCGGGCTTTCTCGCGCCGCTACGCCAAATCCTTTCCAGCACTCTCCCAGGGTTTCGAGACGGAAACGGAATTAACCGTGCACGCCCTAGAGTTACGGATGCCTTATGGCGAGATCATGACGCCTTATGGTGCGCGACCGGCAGGTTCGGTTAGCAAGTTGTCTACCTATCGGGATGGATGGCGAATTCTAAAGACCATCGGTCGGCTTTATGTCAGTGAGCGTCCGTTGGCTTTCTTTGGCATTTGTGCGGCTATCCTGGCGGCGACTTCGGTATTGCTTTCAATCCCTTTGTTGGAGGAATATTTGAGGTCGGGAGTCGTACCTCGACTACCGACTGCTGTATTGTCGGCTTCCATGATGGTGTCTGCATTGCTGGCGTTTTCATGCGGTCTGATTCTGGATAATGTAACCCGCGGTCGACATGAAATGAAGCGCCTGTCCTATCTCGCAATACCGGCGCCTAGTATTCAGAATGTGGCACATGAAAATCCTTCGTGAAATCGTATTGTTCGGTGTGAGCGGCGCTTTCGGCTTCGTTGTCGACGCAACGGTTTTATATATGCTCAAAGGCCCGATCGGGCCTTTTTATGGACGGATTTTCTCGTTCCTGGCCGCAGTATTCACCACTTGGCTGTTAAATCGATACTTCACGTTTCGCGAGCGGAAATCTGGCTTGTCGACCAGGCGGGAGTTCGTGGCCTACCTGCTGCTGATGCTCATCGGCGGAGGGGTCAACTATGGGGTCTACGCGTGGTTGATCGTTTCCAGTCAGTTTGCAAGTCAGTATCCGGTCGTGGGGGTGGCTGCAGGCAGTTTGGTTGGAATGTTCGTGAATCTGATCAATTCGCGTTATTTGCTCTATCGGTTCTATCAGCTGTAATTCTTCTACAGGTTCGATTCGGGGCTTGTCTCGATGAGCGCAATCGGGGCAAGCCTCCGCAATCTCCGCTTCATTCCATCTAGCGTTGCAATTCCCTGTGTATGAAGCGGTTCCAGGAAATGGGGTCGTCGGCGAGCAGGGACTTGTCATGGCCTTTTTTCGAGAGGACCGCCCAGCTCTGGCGCGGATGCGCCCAGTCGATGACTTCGAAGTCGAGGCCGCAGCGGGCGGCGAGGGTGGCCAGGGTTTGCGGCCGATAGTTCACGCAGCCGGGATAGATCCAACCGTTGCCGGGGTAGTCCTCGTCGGCCGGCAGGAAGGTGGCGAGGAGGGCGCCATCGTCTTTCAGGTGGAGGGCCACTTGCGACAGCCAGTGTTCGATCAGATCGAGACCGCAGTGGCTGAAGATCGACTGGGCGACGGCAAAGTCCAGTTCCAGAGACTTTTCGAATTCCTCCAGCGAAGTGCGGAAGGAAAAAACCGGCTGCTTGATGCGCACGAGATCCTGACCAATCTCGTTGGCGATGCCATCCTCCACCAGCCAGCGGTTGGGCTCCACGCCGATGTAGTGGCCGGGGTTGAGGTAGGGAATGAACAGCCGGCCGAGGCGCAGGGAGCCACAGCCAATGTCGAGCAGGCGGTGGTGCTGGCGCAGGCCGAGGCAGGTGAGCAGGTTGAAGACCATGGCGGCAATCAGGTCGTAATCCTGCGGTGGGCCGACATAGGCCCGGTAGTGTTCGTCTCCAGGGTTCAGGCCTAAACCTAGTCCGGCAGTTCCGGCTCGAATTCCCAATGGCTGTTGCGGCACGGTGACTCTCCTGAAGTGTATTTTCAATAGGCGGAAAAGTATAAGGGCATAGGGCATCGGCAAAAAAGCAAGGACATGGCTGCGATGAATACAGGTATTGGTAGCGACCGAGTAAAGGAAAAGGGCAGCCCGAGGGCTGCCCTTTTTTCAGCTTAACCGCTTCCGAACCGGAGTTAGAAAGTGTTGAAGCTGTTGCCGTCCTTGGAGGTGGTGTAGGACTGAACGTCCAGGCTCGGCACTTCGCCTTCGACCAGCAGGCGGATCTTGCCCTGGCCGGCCAGGGCGAAGCCCTTGGCGACGGCAGCGGCATAGATGTCGTCGATGCGAAGCTGGGTGGTGGAGGCACGCGCGTCCAGGGTGGCCGGCTGGCCTTCCACGTCGCTCAGGGCCAGGGAAACATTGCTACCGTCGTCGGCGATCACGGTGATATAGAACTTGCCGGCAAGGTTGGAAGTATTGCTGATACGCAAGTAGTTATCGTAGGCACCGCCCTCGCTCTTCGGCTTCAGGTTGAAGTTGACTAGCTCAGAAGCGCCGTTCTTCTCCAGCGAATCCAGATCGCCGGAAAGATCTGCTGCGGTGGAGTTGGTGGCGGCAGTCAGGTCCAGAGTTGCAGTGAAGTCGCTCTGGGCGATCGTGTCAGTGCCATTGGTGACGTAAACGACCTTGCCGAGATCATCTATGACATCGCCAACTGCTTCGACCGCGGCAGCGCTAGCCAGGGGGAAGGTGGCAGTGGTTGCGGTGAGGTCGGCCGGATCGATGGGTACCCCGCCCAGCGTGACATCCGCTGCCGAAGAGAAATCGCCGGTGATGACAATGGCGTTTTCGCTGGCAGTATCGGAAACCAGGTCCGCAATTGTGGTAGCCACACCACCCGTCCACAGTACGGTGTCGTCGACTTGAACGTCCACGTTGCCGAGAGTGGTTTCGGTATCGCCAGTGGCGCCGTCGAAGAACTTGGACTCTTGAGCGACATCGATCTTGTCAAGCTCCTCGTTCACCGAGGTCACTGCCAGGCTCAGTGCCTTGGCATAGCTGATCACAGAACCGCTCTTGCTGGCGAGAACCGCATCGCTGCCTGCCAGGGCGGCTACGCCGGTTTCGTACAGGCGATACTGGAGGCTGACGTTGCTGGCGGATTTGGCCAGGATACTCGGAGTGAATTCGAGCACTGCGTCAATGTCCAGAGCGGCACCTGCAGTGATTTCAAAAATTACATATTTCTTGTCTTCGGTGTCCACTGCGGATACGGCAGTAGTGACGTTCGCATTATCCAGGTCACCGGCTGCTACGTTGTCAACGTCGAATTCCGCACCGGTGATGTCGAAGCGAACGTAACGGACGTTGCCGATGCCAATGGAGAACCCGGTTTCCACATCAACGGTTTCCGGCAGAGTCAATGCGGTGCCGTCGGTGGCGAATTTGATTTCAGAGGCGTACTTGAGCGCTGCGTCGCTACCCAAGTCCAGAGCGAAAGCATTGGCGCTCAGAGCGGCAACAGCCAGAGCGAGCAGGGATTTCTTCATCATTGCGGAGTAACTCCAAGTCTCGATATATGACCCGTATACGGGTCGGTCCTTTACACCTGGAGGCCGACTTCTTGCCCGCCCTTTCCGGATGGGCGAGCGGGTGGCCTGCCAGGCGGGTCTCTGTACAGAGTTGGCCGAAGTGGATGGTAGCGAATGGATATCAAAGCGCAACCCTTGTGCCATCATTTTGTTGATGGAGGCGGCAAAAAATTGCCGCAAGTCAAGAAGGGCAATCCGATAGGCCGGCCAGAGCGGGACGCAGGGAGCGATGCTCATGGGCGGGGCAATTCATGCCGGACGGGCTGGAGCGCCCGCTCTAGAGCGCCAGCTCAAGGAGCCAGGGCGGCTGTCCATGGCGAACGGCCCGCCGTGCCTTGCGCCGGACCTGCAAAGCGGGGGCTGTCCTGCAGAACAAGGCGCCGGTTGATGGATGGCATTATGTAATCAAAGTGCCATATTTCCAAGGGTTATAAGAATACCGTCGAGTCCGCTACGAAGATCAAGGCATAGGCGCCCGGCCGGTTGGGGAGGGGCAGGCTGAAGGCCGGCGAGGACGACGCACGCCCGGCAGGTGCCGGGCGGGGAGCCGGATCAAGCGGGGGGCAGGCCATGGCGGGGCGCAGTGCCCCGCTGCCGGCAGGCGGGAGTCAGGGCTGGGCGGGCGCTATGGCGCCGTCCTCGTCATGGGCGGTGTAGGCCGGCGGCAGGCGGTGGCCGCCGCGGCGCTCCAAGGTTTCGCTGCTGTTCAGCGGCAACTGGTTGCGGTAGGTCCGGCTGAGGTCCTGGGCTTCGTCGAAGTCGCGGATGACGTAGGGGATGATCATCACGATCAGCTCGGTGCGGGTCTCGCTGTTGCTCTGCGACTTGAACAGGTTGCCGAGCCAGGGGATGTCGCCGAGCAGCGGCACGCCGGTGTCGCCCTTGCCCTTGTTGCTGGAAATCAGCCCGGCGAGCATCACCGAGCCGCCGTCGCGCAGGGTGAGGGCGGTTTCCACGCGGCGGTTGTTGATGATGGGAGTGAGGTTCTGCCCGGTGGAGGTGTCGGTGCTTTCGGAGAGCTCCTGGCTGATCTGCAGGTCGACCACGCCGCTGGCCTGCACGGTGGGCTTGATGCTGAGCAGCACGCCGGTCTTGCGGTACTGCACGGTCTGGGTGACGGGCGCGTTGGCGGTGTCGGTGGACTGGGTGGTGCCGGTGACCACGGGAATCTCGTTGCCCACCTCGATGAGCGCCTGCTCGCCGCTGCGCACCAGCAGCTTGGGGCTGGAGCGGATCACCGCCTGCTTGTTGTCGTAGAAGGCGTTGAGGGTCGCCTTGGTCTGCCCGGCGCTGTTCAGGGCGCTGATGTTCAGGCCGCTGGAGCCGATGCCGTTGGCGGTGCCGAACACCAGCGTCTTGCTGCCGAGGCTGCCGGTGATGTTCTGCCAGTCGATGCCGAGGCCTTCCTTGTCGTTGAGGTTCACCTCGGCGAGCAGCACGTCGATCATCACCGAGGGCACCGGGCGGTCCAGTTCTTCCAGGAGCGGGCGCAGCTTCAGCCATTCCTGGCCGCTGCCCTTGTAGATGATGGCGTTGCGGTTGGCATCGACCACCACGCTGCCCTGTTCCGGATTGCCGGTGACGGTGGTCGGGGCGTCGCTGCGGGCGCCCGCACCGGTGCCGGTGACGCTGCGGATCGGCCCGCGGGTGGCCAGGCTGTCGCCGGTGGCACTGCCGGTGGGTGTGACCGTGTTGCTGGTGTTCAGGCCGGTGTTCGGGATGGTCGCGCTGTAGCCGAGGGCACCGAGCATGCTGGCGATGCCGGCGGCCTGGGTGTTGCGCACCTGGTAGAGGAACAGGCCGCTCTCTACCTGTTCCTGGCTCTGGCGGTCGAGCAGGTCGACCCACTGGCGGGCGGTGGCGAGGATCGCCGGATCGGCGGCGAAGACGATCAGGCGCTGCAGCTCCTTGAGCTTGAGCACGATGACGCCGCCCAGCGGCGGGTTTTCCGAGACGTCGTAGCCTTCCGCCTGGAGCACCTTGACCAGTGCCGTGCCGAGCTCGTCGGCCGAGGAGTAGATCGGGCTGATGGCCAGGCTGTGGCTGCCCTTGAGGGCCGGCTGGTCGAACAGCTCGATGGCCTGGCTGGCCTGGCGGATCAGGTCGATGGGGCCGCGCAGCATCACCGCATTGGTCAGCGGGTCGCTGCTGATCTTCAGGCTGCTGCCGGCGAACATGTCCTTGAGCCAGTTGACCATGGAATCGCTGCGCACCACGCGCATGGGGATCTGCTGGAACACCGGGCGGTGCGACATGGGCACGTCGGGCAGGGCGCTGCCGCTGACCAGCAGGGGCAGGCTGTCGTTGGGGGTGTTGTCGGCGGGCTGGAAGAACAGCACGCTGTCCCGTTCGCTGACGGCGATGCCGTAGTTGGAGAGCACGAAGCGGGCGGTGGCGAACAGGTCGGCCGGCGGCTGCGGTTCGCTCAGGCGCAGGGAGACCAGGTCGGTCTTGCCCTGCAGTTCCGGGCTGATGTTGAAGGACAGGCCGAGGCGGTTGCCGAACACCTCGTTGATGAAGGCCGGCAGCGGGAAGTTGTTCAGGTTGAGGGCGATCGGCTCGCCGCTGAGGTCCTGCCCCAGGCTGTCGGCGCTGGCGGCGACGTAGCTGGGGCCCGAGCGGCGCTGGCCGGGCGTCATCTGGAAGCGCTGGGCCTTGCGCGTCTGTTCATCGCGGACCGTTTCGGCCTGCAGGTTGCTTTGGTATTTTTCCTGTTGCTGCGGCGGGCGCAGCGGCCCGGGCAGGGGCTCCGGGTTGGGGTCGATGGCGCAGCCCGCCAGCAGCAGGCTCAGGACAAGCAGGCTGAGGGGCTGGCGCGGGAGGCGCCGGGCAGGGGGTGCGGAGCGTGTGCGGCGGGTCATTCGCGGGTCTCGGTCATTGCGGCAGCCCGCGGGATGTCGACCGGGGCGGTTGTGTCGTCGAGGGGGTCGGGGTAAAGCGACAGCGCGCCCGTCTGCCCGTCGGCATCCTGCCAATGCAGCCGGGTTGGCTCGATGCGCTCGACCCGGCGCTGTCCGTCGAGGGCGTCGCCGGGGGCGAGGCTCAGGATGTTGCGCTGCGGGTCCTGGACCAGGGCGCTGTAGCGCCGGCCCTGGCGGATCACGCCGATCAGGGTCCAGGCCTGACGCTTGTCCTTGCCGGCCGCGGCCGCGGCCTCGGCGTCTGCGGTGGCTTTTTCCGGATCGGCCGGGGCCTTGCCGGGCCAGAAGGTGGCCAGCTCGCCGGGGAGGGCCGGTTGCCGGCGTTCGGCAGGTTCGGGCCAGTTCCAGGTATCGTCGCCAGCCGGCGCCGCCAGTGGGTCGGGCAGCGGCCACAGGTAGCCGAGCAGCGACAGGCCGGGCAGCAGGACGAGGGCGGGAAGGAGCGGGCGGAGCTTCACGGCGCGCTCCAGGGGCTGTACCAGACGCTGGCGATCAGCGAGAAGACCAGGTGCTTGCCCTGCTGCGCCTGCACGTTGAGGCTGTCGATGCGATAGCCAGGACTGCCGGCTTCCATGGCGGCGATCAGGTTGTAGAGCTGCTCGCCCTGGGCGTTGCCGGCCAGGCGTACCTGCAGGGGAATCAGGCGGGTGTCCGGGTCGGCCTTGCCGGCGGTGGACACCTCGATGCGGATCTGCTCCAGGCGCTGCCGCTCGAGCAAGGCCTTGGCGTTCGCCTGGATGTCGGCGCGGGCGAAGGCTTCGCTGTCGGCGCTGCCGAACAGGCCTTTGCGCTGGGTTTCGAGCTGGGCGCGGGCCTGTTCCAGGCGTTCGACCCAGGCGTCCTGGCTGGCCAGTTGGCGGGCATCGAGCAGTTCTTCGTGGAGGTCGGCAATGGTGGCATGCAGCTCGCGACGGCTGTCGCCGAGCAGCAGGTTGAGATAGAGCAGGGCGATCAGCGGAATGGCCATCAACCCGAGGCGCAGGCGCGGGTTGGCAGCCAGTTGCGTGCGGGTTTTCGCCCACTCCTGTTGCCACCAGTCCTTCATCGGGCGGACCTGTCCGGCAGAGGCGTGGCCTGGAGGGTGACCATGTCGTTGCGGGCTTCGGGCTGCACTTGCACGCCGCCGAGCAGGCCGGTGGCGTCCAGGCGCCTGACGTAGTCGCGCGGGTCGGGGCTGGGGTCGTGCAGGAAGATCTGCAGTCGGCCGGGCTGGTAGTCGTAGCGTTGCCAGAGACCGGCCGAGGGCGGCAGGGCCTGGCCGAGCCGGGCGATCAGTTCGCTCTGGCTGGCGCGCAGCAGGTCCTGGCGGAGTTGCCAGAGCTGGCGGTCCTGGAGGGCGCGGCGGCGCGCCTGGGCCTGCAGCTGGTTGCCCTCTTCGAGGCCGGCGAGCTGTTCTTGCAGGCTGTGCCGTTGCCGATTCAGGTCCAGCCAGGCGCCGGTCTGCAGCAGCAGGCCGGCGAGCAGCAGCGCGGCGCCGGCGCCAGCGCCGAGTTGCTGGAGCAACTGGCGATCGGCGCTCTGCAGCGGGCTGCGCTGGGTCAGGTCGAGCTGCAGCTGGCTGTCGGCGGTCACGGGCGTGACGTGCCAGCGGCTGTCGAGCAGTTGCTGGCTCTGCCAGCGTTGCCATTCCCGGCCGTGCAGACCGGCGACCAGGCGTTCGCCCGTGTGCAGCGGGAACGCCAGGCTGAGTGCGGAGTCGGGCAGGGTGCTGTAGCGGTCGCTGGCCGGCAGGCGTTCGCGCAGGGCCGCCTGGTCCCAGATCCACAGCTGGGCGCGGCTGCCTTGCCAGCAGGCGTAGTGGCCCGGTTCGGCGAAGGGGGAAAGCAGCAGTAATTGCTGCTGCAGTGCCTGGTTGCGCTTGCCGGCGGGGATCTTGTCGAAACTCAGGCTGAAGTGCAGGCACAGATCCCGCGACAGCAGGACGCGCGGGCGCAGGCCCGGATAGGCCTGCTGCCGGATGCTGGCGCGGTCAATCGTCCATTGCTGGCTCGAACAGCGGCGGGAAAGCCAGTGGTAGAGGCGTTGTGGAAGGCTGCCGCAGGTTGAAAGTAAAGAGGTAGTCAATTTCCCACGGGGCGAGTCTGGAGGCGGGCGTGGATGATAGCCCAAGCCATAATGGCTGTCTGCCTTCATTGGACCAGACCTGGATACGCAGGAAGGACGAGGCCTGACTGGGTGTTGCCAGCGGATCGAGCGGGATGATGCGGCCGAGGCGCTGGTTGGCCTCGGCAAGGCCGAGGAAGGGGCGGTTGCGTCGCTCGTCGGCAAGCGCCTGGGCGAGCGGCGCGTCGATGCCGGGGATGGTCTGCAGGACTTCCCGGGGCGCGGTATTGATGTTGTGCAACTGGCCGCTGCGGGCGGTGATCAGCGGCAGCAGGCGCTGGAGGTCGGTCTGCAGGGCAGCGCCGTCGAGCAGGTTGAAGACCTGTCCGGGGCTGATCATCAGGCGCTGCGGCGGGAGGGCGAGGCCCTGGCTGGCATAGTCGCTGGAGACGGCGCCGTTGAGGCGGCGCAGATCGTCCTGGTCGGTGTAGTCCTGCAACTGGTCGAGGAAGCGTTCGGCCTGCTGCACGGTCAGGCCGTGCTGCTGGAAGAGCGCGGTCCAGCGCTCGCGGTCGGGATCGAGCAGGCTGAGCAGCGAGCCCTCGTCCTGCAGGGCGAAGCGGCTGTCGCCGAGGCCAAGGTAGATCTGGCCGTCGACCTTCAGATGCGGCAGGGCGTTGACGTCGAGAGTGTGCCAGTTGCGGGAGAAGGGGTCGAACTCGTTGTCCGCCTGTGCGGCGGGAGCCTGCAGCAGATAGGCGTTCTGCACCAGCGGACGGGTTGCGACGATATGCAGCAGGGTGGCCAGGGTGGCCTCGCTGTCGAGCTGGCTCTGCAGGCGCTCGCGCAGCTGGTAGGTCTGCTCCAGGCGCTGTTCGGCGTAGTCGGCGATGAAGGCGGCGACCAGGGAGAGCACGGTCAGCAGGCCGAGTACGGCGATGAGGGCGAAACCGCGCTGGATGCCGGGATGGTGGAGCGCAGGCGGCGGGGAGCGGCGAGTTCCTGGCCGCGGGGTGCGCTGCAGGCCTCTCATCACATATCTCGATAGTCGGGGCGCGGAAAGGTGCGCCCGGACATGTTGACGTACCAGCGCAGCGGCGGCTCGCCGGGCGGGGTGACCTGCAGGAGGATGGCGCTGGGTATGCGCCCATCCGGGCGGGTGGACGGCTGTTCGGGGGCATCCGGCCAGCGCTCGATGGGGGCGCCCTGCAGCGAGCGGTAGACGAACTGCCCCTGGCTGCCGGCTGGCCAGGTGGCGATGAGCCATTGCGCCTGGCCGGGCTGGCTGTAGGTGAGTTGCAGTCGGCCGTTGGCGTCTTCGCTCAGTTGCCAGGCGAAGAAGCTGACCTGCCCGGGGAGGCCGAGCAGGGGGCGGTGGGTGACGCCGCCCAGGCTCCGGCTGTCGCCTCTGAACTGGCGCGGCGGGTCGAGTTCGGCCTGGGTGCCGGCGAGGGTCTCGGCGAACCAGCCGTAGCCGAGTTCGAGGGGGATGCTTTCGAGCTGCCGACGCTGGACCCGTTCGTAGAGGCTCAGGGCATTGCCGAAGCCTTGCATGAGGAGGCTGCCGATCAGGGCGAGCAGGGTCATGACGACCAGCAGTTCGAGCAGGGTCATGCCGCGTTGGCGGGCCGGGAGGCGGGTTTCAAAGGCACCCCTTTCAAGGTCTTGCACTTTCCCATGGGGGGAGAGCCGGGGGAGTGCGGTTGATACCGTTTCGGTAGGAGCGAATTTATTCGCGATGCCTCTGCTCTTGCCGCCAATCGCAGATAAATCTGCTCCTGCAGCCTTGCCGGCAAGCAGCCGATCGGCGTTCGGCTGAAGACCTTGAAAGGGCTGGGTTTCAGAGGCCATCGGCAGGATCGGGCAGGCCGGGTTTCAGCCGGTAGTTGACGATGCGGGTATGCAGGGCCGGCAGGCTGCGTGTCGCCGAGCGGGCCGTCAGGCTGACGGCATAGAGCGAGAGCAGGAAGTTGCTGCCGCCATATTCGGCGCTGCGGGTGCTGTCCGTTTCGAGGGCGCTGGCCTGCCAGTCGACGCTGATGGCGCCCGAGCCGAAGGTGCCGGTGGGGCGCTGGGCCAGATCGACGGTTTTCAGGTACTGCATGGCGCTTTTCAGCGCGGGGCTGGCATCCACGTAGAGTTCTGCGCGTTGCAGTTGCAGCAGGCTGGTATTGATCCAGGCGAACAGCGCCATGCAGGCGCCGGCGAGGATGACCAGGGCGACGATGGCTTCGAGCAGGGAAAATCCCCGTTGTCGTTTCGGTACTGGACGGCCAGCGCGGCAGGCGGGCATTTCAGGAGGACCACTGACAGAATGGCGGCAGCAGGTGGACGCTGTGACGGTGGATTTCACCCTGCCAGATTTCGATCTGGCCGCCGAGGCAGCTGCCGTTGCTCTGGTAGATGATCGGCGGGTTGGCAGTCGCGCGCCAGGCGTCGGGCAGCTCGACAGGGGCGCCCCGCTCGTCGATGCGCAGCAGGCTGCCGCTACGCAGGGCGAGCAAGGGGATGCCGTTGACTTTCTGGCGCACTTCGAGCAGTTGGTTCTTGAGAGTCAGCTTGTCGCCCATGTCGATGAAGCGGGGGGCGACGACACCGGCTATCAGGCCGATGAGGCTGAGCACGACCAGCAGTTCGAGCAGGGTGAAGGCGCGCTGCTGCCGCATTTATTTTTCCAGGATGCCTATGTCGCTATCCTGGCCTTCGCCGCCGGGCTTGCCGTCGGCGCCGAAGGAGTAGAGGGCAAAGCCCTGCAGGTTGTCGACCGGAGCCTTGTACTCGTAGGGATTGCTCCAGGGGTCTTTCGGCAGTTCGTCTTCCAGATAGGGGCCTTGCCAGTTCCGGGTGTCGCCGGGGGCTTTCATGAGGGCGGCGAGACCTTGCGCGGTGGTGGGATAGGAGCCCACGTCGAGCCGGTAGGTTTGCAGCGAGCCGCGCAGCATCTTGACCTGGGTTTCCGCCGTCTTGATCTTGGACTTGTCCACGTTGGAGAACAGACGTGGGCCGACCAGGCCGGCCAGCATGCCGAGGATCACCAGGACGACGAGCAGTTCGATGAGGGTGAAGCCCCGTTGCCGGGTGCGATGGCGAATAAGCGGTTTCATGGGAGTGGTGGTTTCCGGTGGGTTTAGATGGCCAGGTCGTTGACGCTGGTGATGGCCAGGATGATGCCAAGGATGATAACGCCGATGACCGAGCCGATCAGCAGGATGGCGGCCGGTTCGATCAGGGCCAGCAGTTTCTTCATGCGGTTCTTGCTGTTGTCTTCGTACAGGCTGGCCAGGGAGGACAACATTTCTGCCGCGCGGCCGGTACGTTCGCCGACCTTTACCAGGTTGATGCCGGTGCGGTTCAGCGTATGGGTTTCGGCCAGGGCGCTGGAGACGCTTTTGCCCGAGCGCACCAGACGAATGACTTCCTGCATGGCGGCGCGCCGGCGGGGGATGCGCATGGCGTGGGTCGAAAGCTCGAGGGCTGCGAGCAGGTCGACCTTGCAGCCCAGCATGGCGGACAGGGTATAGGACCAACTGGCCATGTCGGTTTCGTTGAGCCAGCGGCCGATGACTGGCAGGCGCGACAGCCAGTTGGTCAGGCCGGCGCGAAGGCGGGGCTGGCGCAGGGCGCCGATGGCGCCGGCGAGCGCGGTCGCGAGTCCGGCCAGCAGCAGATCCCAGTGGGCATTGAACCAGGTGCCGGTGGTCAGGACGAAGGTGGCCAGCCAGGGCAGATCGGTTGCGTTCTTGGCGAGCATGCCGCTGAACTTGGGGACGACAACGATGAACATGAGCAGAACGGCGGCAACGCCGGAGACCACCAGAATGGCCGGGTAGGTCAGGGCGTTGCGCAGTTCGTTGGCGGTGCGCTCGTCATATTCCATTTTTTCCTGGGCGCGCTTGAGTGCGCCAGCCAGGTCGCCGGTGAGTTCGCCGGCCTTGACCAGGTGCAGCAGGTAGCCGGGGAGCGGCAGGCCGCAGTTGGCCAGCGCCTCCGAGAAGGATTCGCCGTGCTGCAGGGCACGGGCGATACCGGCAAAGGCATGATCGATCTTTTCGTGGTGGCCGGCATCGACCATGGCTTCGATGGATTCGGCGATGGAAACTTCGGATTCGATCAGCCGGGTGAGCTCATGCAGCGCCTGGGTGATGTGCTGCCGGGTCAGGCGGGGCGTAAAAATGCCGGGCTTGCGCTTGTCTTCCAGGGGGTTGAGTTCGACCGGGGTGATGTTCTTGGCCTGCAGCTGGCGCAAGGCTTCGAGCTTGCCATTGGCTTCCAGCAGGCCGGTCTGCCGCTCTCCCTGGGCATCGAAGCCTTCGTAGGCGAATTTCATGGTGCGAACCTGATTTGGGACGTCTGCGCCTGTTAGGGGGCGGCATTGTAGAGGATTGGCGTTTTTTTGGGGAAAGCCCTGCGCCTGAAAGAAAGATAGAATGCCCGGCTATGTGCATGAGTACCCCGTGGGTTTGGGGGTGCTTTCCCGCTGGTATTCCGAGGGTTGGCGATGAGGTTGGGTGAGCGGCTGGTCCGGGCCGGGCTGGTCAGTGAGGATGATGTGCAGCGTGCCTTGGGCCTGCAGCGGCATGCGGGAGGCCGGCTCGGTTCCATTTTCATTCGCATGGGGGCGCTTTCCGAGGATGCCCTGCTGGGCGTGCTGCATGAGCAGCTGGGCCTGCCCGTCATGGAGGGCGCCGATATGCCGGCCCCGGCTACTGTCTATGCTTGCATGTCCGGCCTTTCGCTGCGGCTCGACTGGCTGCTCGACAACAATGTTCTGTTGTGGGAGGAGGTCGACAGGCTGCATGTACTGGCCAAGGATCCGAACGATTCGCGGGTCGTGGATCTGCTGAGTTATTCCTTCGGTGACCGGGAGCTGGTGCGCTATCTGGCTCGCGCCCAGGATGTGGACAATCTCGTCGACCAGGTACGCAAGGAGAGCGCCGTATCGAATTTGTTCCGTGACGACAGCCAGACTCTCAAGAGCCTGATCGAGGAGGCTCCGGTCGTCGAGCTGGTGAACAACCTGCTGGCGCAGGCGGTCGATTCGGGAGCCTCGGATATTCATGTCGAGCCGGAGGAAACCCGCTTTACGGTGAGGATGCGGGTCGATGGCGTCCTGCACACGCGGATGGTGCAGCCCTATGAGCGCTACCCCGCGATCGGTTCGCGCATCAAGTTGATTGCCGGGCTGGATATCGCCGAGAAACGCTTGCCGCAGGATGGCCGCATTACTTTGCGCCTGAGTGGCAAGGATATGGATATCCGGGTTTCTACGGCGCCGGGGGTCTTTGGCGAATCGATTGTGATGCGCCTGTTGCCGAAGAACCGCGGAGCCTTGTCGTTGGGCGGTCTGGGCTTCGAGTCCGATCATATCGAGCTGCTCAGGCAGTGGCTGGCATTCCCCAACGGCATCGTGCTGGTAACCGGGCCCACCGGCTCCGGCAAGTCCACGACCCTATACTCGGCGCTCGAGGAGATGCGCGATGGCAGCAACAAGATCATCACGGTGGAGGACCCGGTGGAGTATCAGGTGCCGGGCGTGACGCAGATTCAGGCGCATGCGGAAATCGGCTACACCTTCGCCCGCGCGCTGCGGGCCATCCTGCGCCAGGACCCGGATACCATCATGATCGGTGAAATTCGCGATCTGGATACCGCGCAGATCGCTATCCAGTCTGCCCTGACCGGGCATCTGGTGCTGTCGACCCTGCATACCAATGATGCGGCTTCGGCTTTTACCCGGCTGGTGGACATGGGGCTGGAGCCTTTTCTGGTAGCCGCTTCGGTGCGTGGCGTGCAGGCGCAGCGCCTGGTGCGCAAGCTCTGCGAGCATTGTGCGGTGAGCGACGAGGCGCCGGCCCTGCCGGCTGCCTGGCAGGCCATGGGACGCAGTGCCGCGGAGGGCAGCTGGAAGCGGGCGTGCGGGTGTGCGCATTGCCACCAGACCGGCTATCGCGGCCGGATGGGCATATACGAACTGGTCCCCCTGACCGGTCCCCTGCAGCAGCTGGTCAATCGCCAGGCGCCCTTGCAGGAGATGAAGGCGCTGATCAAGAGCCAGGGGCATCGGGGGTTGCTGGAGGATGGGCTGATCAAGGCCAGCAAGGGCTTGACCAGCATCGAGGAGGTTATGCGTGTTGCTTATGTCGAACAGGAATTCTGACGAGGTATCAGGAGCATGAGTACGAACCTTATGTCCCAGGCGCTGGCCGTGGATGCCTCGCTGAGAGCGCAGGCGAAGGGGCAGAAGCCGGTCACCCTGTGGCTGACCGGCTTGAGCGGGGCTGGCAAGTCGACCATTGCCAATGCGCTCGAGCTGGCGCTGGTCGAGCGGGACCGGCATACCTATCTGCTGGACGGTGACAATGTGCGCATGGGGCTGTGCCGCGATCTTGGTTTCAGCGACGCCGACCGGGAGGAGAACATACGCCGTATCGCCGAGGTGGCCCGGTTATTTGTGGATGCCGGTCTGATCGTGATCACCGCGTTCATCTCCCCGTTCCAGCGGGATCGGGCCATGGCACGGGAGGTCATTGGCAATGAAGCCTTCATCGAAATCTTCATCGATACGCCGCTGACCGAGTGCGAGCGTCGGGACCCCAAGGGGTTGTATGGCAAGGCGCGTTCGGGACTGATCAAGAACTTCACGGGTATCGATTCCGCTTACGAGCCTCCGGTCGATCCGCATATTCGTATCAATACCCTCGAAGAAGACTTGCCGGCGGCAGTAGGGCGGATACTGGCCTATCTGGATAAGTGGGAAAAGGCATGACGCACAGGGGAGGGTGTTGCCCTGGCTGAGTTATATAGGGGCAATGCTCAAAGCCCATTTCTGGGAAGCAACTGCTGTTCCGGAGTTGCGGCAGCATGCCAGGTCCTTGGCCGTCAGGCTGGCGGAAGATTTGCAACTTATTGCCTGAAACTCGAGTGGCTGGGAGTGGTATGAAGTTTTTGCTTTTGTATAAGGGAAATTATCTCTCCAATTTGCGTGGCCCCGAGATTCGTTATTTGTCTTTGGCGCGCGAGCTGGTTTGTCAGGGACATGAGGTTGTTCTAGGTGGGCGATCGGCTGATAGCAGCAGACTGCCACCCAAGGTCCGATTTGTTGCTGTCTCCGATATTTTCAGACTAATCGGCTCGTTCGCCTTTGCAGATGTGATTGTTTTGCACGGGGGCGGTCCCGTGATCCTGTTGCTGGCCCTTGTCGCGGGGTTTTGGGGGAAGAAAATCATTCTGGACGGTTATGCTCCACAGTGGATCGAGCTGGATGTTCTCATGGCTCGCAACAAGCGTTCCGTTCAGGTGAGAAGACTAGCGAAGAGTTATTTCAATATTGCGCGCAACCTTCTGGGGGCACTGGCCTTCGACAGTGTGGTTGTGGCAAACAAGCGGCAACTGGATCTGTTCAGGGGATTGTTGGCGCCTTTTTTGTTGACCCATGACTTCCAGCGCATTTCCATAATACCTTTCGGTTGCGATGCATATCAGGCTTTCGACAAGGAGCGGGGGAGAGCACTGCTGGGGCAATTGGCCGACCAGAAATTCCAGGAAAAGGATTTCCTGGTGGGGTGGCTGGGTGGGGCTTATGAGTGGTTCGATCTCGATTCGGTGATGCGTGAGATTTCGAAGTCAATCGCCGGGAACGAGAATATAAAAATAATTTTTTTCGGTGTCGATGAACTTCGCCAGGCCGAATTGTTGCGTTTCGCCGATGCCGCGGCCAGGACGAATGTGGTTTTTCTGCCCTGGATTGAGCCTTCCAGGCGCTTCGAGCACTGGTCGGGGCTCGATGTCTCTTTGGTGTGGGGCGCTGAGGGTTATGAGAACGACTATGCGTCGAGAACACGGAACTTTGATTGCCTGACTTTGGGCTTGCCAATCGTGCAAAACATGGACGACGAATGGGGGGCAAGACTGGAGCACAGGGGCGGCGGTCTGGTGGTGGATGAGGCCACGTTGTCCGAGGCGCTTTTGACGCTCAGCCATTCTCCCGAGCGGCTTTCTGAAATGCATCGGTCGCTGCTGGATCTGGCTCCGTTCTTTTCCTGGGTGCGCTTTGCCGAGCGTCTGAGTACGGTGGTGTCGAAATCTGGCATGGCTTCGGCAAGAAGGGCTTCAGGCCTGATCGGCTTTTTGCTTGTGCTGCCTGCTCTCCTGTTTTTCTTTATATGCGCCCTGTTCAAAACAGTTTCGAGAGCCTGAATGAGCTACAAACTGAATATTTTAGGCACTCGGGGAGTGCCTGCCTGCCATGGCGGGTTCGAATCCTTTGCAGAAAAGTTGTCGCTGTTTCTCGTCGGCAAGGGCTGGCAGGTCACCGTTTATTGCCAGGGGAGCGGTCGGGGAGGCTGCTCGGAAAGTCTCTGGAATGGCATTCGCCGTATCGAGATTCCAGTACCGCGAGATAACGAACTGGGTTCTGTGGTGTTTGACTGGAAGGCTACCTGCCATGCGTTAT
Organism: Azotobacter armeniacus; assembly: GCF_054779355.1. NCBI lineage: Bacteria > Pseudomonadati > Pseudomonadota > Gammaproteobacteria > Pseudomonadales > Pseudomonadaceae > Azotobacter > Azotobacter armeniacus. The sequence continues at coordinate 80,776 of NZ_BAAGYK010000156.1, read as the reverse complement.
CTCAAGAAGGTCTTTTTCTGACGCTGGGATATAACACGGCGATTTTCAATCTGCTGCAGCGGGTCAAGGGGCAAACCAATATCATAAATATGGATGGCATCGAATGGCGTCGTGCTAAATGGGGAAGGTTTGCCAAGGCTTGGTTCTGGTTGAATGAGCGTGCCGCATGCCGAATCGGCAATCATCTGGTGGCGGATCATCCCGAGATCAAGGAACATCTGGTTACACGCACGAAACCTGAGAGGATTACCATGATTCCCTATGGTGCCGACGAAATCCTCAGTGCCGATCCGCTTCAGCTTGTTCCCTATGGTGTTGAGCCGGGAAAATTTTCTGTCGTCATCGCGCGCCCGGAGCCAGAAAATTCCTTGCTGGAAATCGTTCGCGCCTTCAGTCGGACCATTCGCAATCATAAGCTGCTTGTACTGGGCAATTTAAACCCGGACTGTAATCCTTTTCATCGGGCGGTCATGAATGCTGCAAGTGATGAGGTTGTCTTTCCGGGGGCAATATATGAGCCTGCAGTAGTTCAGGCATTGCGTTTTTTTAGCCGCTTTTATCTACATGGCCATCGTGTTGGAGGTACCAACCCTTCCCTGGTCGATGCCTTGGGAGCGGGTTGTGCGATTATTGCTCATGACAATCAATTCAATCGGTGGGTGGCTGGACCTGAGGCGGTCTACTTCAAGGATGAGGTGGCTTGCGCCAGGTTGCTCGATGAGCTACTGGCGGATGAAGCGTCTATCATGAGTATGAAGGCAGCGAGCCATGAGCGTTTTCAGGCAGACTATTCGTGGAGCAAGGTGCTGGGTGAGTATGAGAAGCTTTTGATTCGCTGGTATCCCCTTAATTGAGTGGTGAGCAAGCTTCGAATAAGCTCGTTCTATAGTAAGAGGATTTGATGAGTTTTAGGCGCAGCGATAATTGATTTGTTCGTTCATGGGGGGCGGGATGTCGTCACTTCCATCCCTCATCGGTCTACATGTTTTCTACAATTACAGTTCAGGTTTTTGCGTGGCCATGATGGGCCAGCACGGCCTGATTGTTACTATTGGCAGCCCTTGTCTGTGTGATTGGCAAGCCCGGCCATGGCTGGTATTGGTCTATCGCTGTCTACTGGTCAAGCACACTGGCTCAGTCGGTTGCGGGGTGTGCCATGACCCCAGCCTGCGCCTTGGTCTGAATTAAAGACTCAACACGACGGCCATCCGGTACGAACTGGCGACCAGCACATGGGACAATCGGCTGATGATGTCTATGGTCGGTTGTCGATCATGCAAATGCCCAAGGCAAGCACAGGCGTTATGATATCCAGATTTTGCTCATGCTGTGACTATTGTGAGTAACGGCTGCTGTAAGCCGCTGTAAACAGACGTGACCGGCAAGGTCGAAGCTTTTTATTTTTGATTTTGCGCGACCGCGTACTCTTGGACTCTAAAAGGACACGCCTTGATTCCCCGTTTTCAACCCACTTTCGCTGAGCGCTATCCTGTTCCTTTGTTTGTGGCGCTGCTGGATCTATTATTCGTCGTCGTTGCGGGTTTCATGGCCTACTTCTTCCGTTTCGACGATTTTGACATGCCGGGGCGTTATAATACGGCGACATTGTTAGGTGCTATCACTGTCGTTTTCTGCCTGGCGCTGGGTGGCGTCTACGGCTCGCAGCGTGGCCAACCCTTCTTGCGTCAGTTCAGTGTGCTGTCCTTCGCCTGGCTCGCCGCAGCAGGCATCCTGCTTTCGCTGTCCTTCCTGCTCAAGGTATCGGAAAGCTATTCGCGATTCTGGTTTGTCGGCATGCTGCTACTCGGCTGGTCCATGAGCTTGCTGTTGCGCCTTTCAGCCTTTTTGCTGCTACGCCGTCTGCGTGCTTCGGGCAATAACCTGAAGACGGTGCTTTTAGTGGATTCGGGTGGCAATTCCGCCAGTCAGTTGAGGGACGGGCGCGCCCTTGGCGAGCATGGTTTCAAGGTGGTTCACAGTCTGCCGTTCAGCCACGCCTCGAACTGGCTGGACACCTTGGTCGCCGAGGTCAGGCAGCATGGCGCGCACGAGGTGTGGCTCTGTCTGCCGTTGAGTGAGGGGGGGGCCATTCGCTCGATCCTCTACGCGCTGCGCCACCATACGGTGGAGATACGCTTCATTCCCGACTGGGGGGACATCCGCCTGCTCAACCACAGGATCAGCCATATCGCCGGCCTGTATACCCTCGATCTGAGCTGCAGCCCCATGGATGGGCCGGCCCGACTTATCAAGCGCTTGGAGGACCTGCTGGTCGGTATCCCGATTACCCTGCTGATCCTGCCTGCCTGTGTCCTGATCGGCCTGGCCGTCAAGCTCACCTCGCGGGGGCCGATGCTGTTCAAGCAGTACCGCACCGGCATCAGCGGCAAGCGCTTCAAGGTCTACAAGTTCCGTTCGATGGTGGTTCACCAAGAGTCGAACGGCGAGGTGCCCCAGGCCTGTCGCAACGATGCGCGAGTCACCCCCCTGGGCGCTTTCCTGCGGCGCACCAGCCTCGACGAACTTCCCCAGTTCTTCAACGTGCTGCAGGGGCGCATGTCCATCGTCGGCCCGCGGCCCCATGCGTTGGTGCACAACGAGTACTACAAGGACCTGGTCGAGTCCTACATGCAGCGCCACAAGGTCAAGCCGGGCATTACCGGCTGGGCGCAGGTCAGCGGCTACCGCGGCGAGACGGACAGCCTGGAGAAGATGCGGAGGCGGGTGGAGTTCGACCTCTGGTACATCGACAATTGGTCGCTGTGGCTGGACCTGAAAATCATCTTCCTGACGGTGTTCAAGGGGTTCGTCAACAAGAACGCCTATTGATTATTGGAGCGTTATGCAGATTGGCGTTATTGGATGGGCCAGTCTGTGCGATGGCCACCTCCTCGGCTTGCTCGGTCAGCCGTAAAGCTGGGCGGGATGCAGGCCAGGCTGTTCGGCGGCCTGGCTGATGCCACTCCGCTCAGCCAGTGCCAGTCGACGCTCCATAGAGATACGCTGCAGCAAGGTGAACCATGGCAGGGCAAGCAAACCCGTACCCGCCACTCCCAAGCTTGCAAGGATGAGGCGCTGGCACTGGGCAAGATCAAGGCGGGACAATCGCATAGAAGGGGGCAGGTGCAGCCGTTCACTCCCTCTCCCATGAATGGGGGAAGGGAGAAGATCGTTCATGCGATTGTCCTGAAGATCAAGCCGCCACGAAGATTTATTCCTGGTCACTGAAATTAATTCGACAAGAGTTTTGATTTGTCTTCTATAAGAAAAGGAGGAAAAATAATTAAATCAGTAAGTAATGATAGGCTCTGGAACAATCATATGAATTATTTTATTCTCTTGACTTTGGTTCATTGCCTTGCTTTATCTTTATATACTTGCAATTGTTTTTCACGCTACCCCGATTTTTTGCCATTATTCTAATGGCATTTTTATGGCTAAGTGCTTTCATTAATTAGATCGGCGCTGAGTGTAGTCAGGCGGGACATGGTTGTCCAGGCGCCAAAGGGACATTGGTCGGAACGGAGGCATTCGGTCTTTGGAGTCCGGATCGTGTGTGATAACGTCCCGCCTTTCTTTTCACTCCACCCGAGCGACCCAGTATGCGTAATGTACGTGAGAACAGCCTGCAGGCTGCCCTCAAAATCTGCAGGAGCAGTTTCATTTCGGTTGGCTTCTTCAGTTTTTTCGTCAATGCGCTGATGCTGGTCCCTTCCTTTTATATGCTCCAAGTGTATGGCCGGGTCTTGACCAGCGGGAGTACGACCACGCTTGCGATGCTCACCCTGATCATGACCGCTCTCATGCTGACCATGGGGTCCTTGGAGTGGACACGTTCGCGCATCATGGTCCGTATCAGCAGCAGGCTCGACGCACTGCTGGGGCGCGATGTCTATCGGGCGAGCTTCAAACGGGCGCTGGACAGTGGCGGAATGGATGCCTCGGCACAGCCACTCAACGATCTTACCGGCCTGCGGCAATTCCTCACGGGGAGTGGCCTCTTCGCATTTTTCGATGCCCCTTGGTTACCGGTGTATATCGGGGTCATGTTCTTTTTTCATCCTTGGTATGGCTGGATTGCCATTGCCAGTGCGATCGTGCTGCTTTGCCTGGCAGTGTTGAATGAAAGGCTCACCGGCAAAACCTTGGCAGAAGCCAACAAGCAAAACATCGCAGCCAATCTCCATACCACCAAGAATCTGCGCAATGCCGAGGTGATCCAGTCCATGGGGATGCTCCATAGCCTCATGGCTCGCTGGGATGTGTGTCAGAAAAAAGTTCTTCAGTTACAGTCAGTTGCCAGCGACAAGAGCGGTCTCGTCACCTCCCTTTCGAAGACTTTCCGAATGCTTGTTCAGTCGCTGATTCTTGGAGTGGGGGCCTATCTCGCCATCCATCAGGAAATCACTCCGGGAGCGATGATTGCCGGCTCTCTTCTGTTGGGGCGGGCTCTGGCGCCGATCGATCTGATGATCGGCAGCTGGAAAGGCTTCATTACCGCTCGCTCACAGTATGCCCGCCTCAACGAGATTCTCGATCAGCAGAAGTCCGACCAGGAGCGTATGTCGCTACCGGCGCCCGAGGGGCATGTCCTCGTGGAAAACCTGATCGTCAGTGCGCCCGGTTCGAAGACGCCGATTCTCAAGAACATCGGATTTGCCGTGCCGGCCGGCTCGGTCGTCGGCATCATCGGCCCCAGTGCCTCGGGCAAGTCCACCCTTGCCAGGGCACTTCTCGGCGTATGGGCTCCACAGCACGGCGTGGTGCGCCTGGACGGGGCCGACATCAATAACTGGGACAAGCGGGAGCTCGGACCGCATATTGGCTATCTGCCCCAGGACATCGAGCTTTTCGAAGGCAGTATCAGCGAAAACATTGCTCGCTTCGGTGAGGTCGATCCGGACAAGGTGATCCAGGCTGCCAAAATGGCTGGCGTGCACGAGATGATCCTGCAACTGCCGGAAGGTTACGACACCGTGATTGGCAGCGGGGGCGTCAGCCTCTCCGGTGGTCAGCGTCAGCGCATCGGGCTGGCTCGTGCCGTCTATGGCAATCCACGCCTGGTTGTCCTCGACGAGCCGAACTCCAATCTGGACGATGTGGGCGAGCGTGCCTTGGCCAATGCCATCCGGCAAATCAGGGCAACCCGCGCCACCATCTTCATCATTACTCACCGAACCAGCATTCTGGCCCAGTTGGACTCTCTGCTGGTGATGCATAACGGTGCAATTGCGCTTTACGGTCCGCGCGACAAGGTGCTGGCCGAGCTCGCATCCCAGCAGCAGGCAGAACCGACAAGGCAGCCAACCAAAGCCACGCCTGATGCCGCCCGGGCCGGCCAGGCTTGAACAGGGAGACGCAAATGACCGATGCGAGTACCAGCCGCGAGACTCCCATGCTTTCCGATCCGCCAACGTCCGACCATGCTGTGCGTCGCATAGGCTTTCTGATAGTTTTCGTCACCTTTGGCATCTTCGGCACCTGGGCGGCCTTTGCCCCTCTGGACAGTGCGGCCTTGGCTCCAGGCGTCGTGACCGTGCAGACTTACCGCAAGACTGTGCAGCATCTCGAAGGTGGTATCGTCAAGGAGCTGCTCGCACGGGATGGCGATATGGTCAAGGCCGGCGATCCGCTGATCATTCTCGACGAAACCCAGATTCGTGCCGAAAGCGAAGTAACCCGCAGCCAGCTGATCGCGGCGCAGGCGATGGAAGCCCGACTGCGTGCTGAACGTGATGATCTGGAGGCTATTAACTTCTCCTCCATGATCGAACTGAACAGTCCGCGCGCCCGCGAGGCCCGCGATGGTGAAACCCAGGTATTCACGGCCCGCCGCAACTCCCGTCTGGGGGAGGTCGCCGTGCTGGAAAAACGCATCGGCCAGTTGCACGAGCAGATCAATGGCCTGAAAGGAATGATCCATACCAAAAGCAGGCTGGAAAATTCTTTCGCAAAGGAAATCGGCGAACTGAGAGAGTTGCTCTCCGAAGGCTTCGTCGATAAGCAGCGTCTGTTAGAGCAGGAGCGAAATCTGGACAAGATGCGCGCTGAAATGGCCGATCACCGTTCGGAAATCACCAAGATCCGCTTGCAGATCAATGAAACCGAGTTGCAGATCCTCCAGCTCAACAAGGAGTTCAATGCCGAGGTCGTCAGCCAGTTGGCCGAGGTGCAGACCAAGGTCTTCGACTTGCAGGAAAAGAAATCCGCCCTGGAGGATCGCTTGGGACGTGTCGTGATCCGCTCCCCCGAGGACGGCATGATCTTGGGTATGACAGTGCATACCATTGGCGGCGTGATCAGCCCGGGAACGTCCTTGCTGGATATCGTGCCGTCCATTTCCGATCTGGTCATCGAGGCCCAGGTTTCGCCTATCGATATCGATCGAGTCGAGGCTGGCAAGCTCGCTGATGTTCGCTTCAGCGGTTTTAACAGCAGTACGACTCCAGTCGTCGAAGGTAAGGTTATCCATGTCTCCGCCGACCGTTTCGTAGACGAAAAGAATGGTATGCCCTACTACCTGACCCGCATCGGCCTGACTGAAGAGGGTTCCCGGCGCCTGGGAGGCCTCAAGCTGCAGCCGGGCATGCCGGCCGAGGTCTACATCAACACTGGCAAGCGCACCATGCTGCAATACCTGATACAGCCGGCCACCGATGCTCTCGCCAGATCGCTGATCGAGGAGTGACCGTGCGCCGCACGACCTATATGTTGTTGGCTCTGCTGAGCGTTTCGGTACAGGCCGAAACCCTGCGGAGCGATTCGGCACCGTCCTTGCCGCCTGCGGCACAAAAGCAGGGAGTCCGAGCATCGGAATATGCCGCCGATCTGATGCAGTTGTACCGAGAGTCGCGCCTGGAGGATCCGCGGGTCCTGGCCGCTTATGCACGTGCTCAGTCCGGTAAGGAGCGACAGCGCGAGGCGCTGGGCGAATTGCTGCCGCAAGTCTCGGCAAGCACCGTATTCAGCCGCAACACGCGTGACGATGATGCCGCTCGCACCTCCTACGATACGGAGCGTTATTCCCTTACTTTATCTCAGCACCTCTACAACAAGGCTGCCTGGGAGAATTATCAGAAATTCAAGAGCCTTGCCCGACAAGGCAACTCCGAAGCCGAGGAGGCCCAGGCGGAGGCGGCCATAGATCTTGCGCAGCGCTATTTCGTCGCCCTGGCCTCGGATGACGAGCTCGAACTGGTCTTGGCCGAGCGCCGCGCTACCCAGAAGAATCTGGACCGTGTCAATGCACTGTATGAAAAGCAGATGGCAATGATCACCGATGTCCTTGACCTTAAGGCGCGTGTCGACTCACTGGCTGCCGATGAGGTCGAGGCGCGCAACCAGGTACGCCTCAGCCGCGAGGAGCTTGCCGAAGTCATCGGGCGTCCTGTACAGGAAAGGCTCAGTCGCATCCGGGAAGACATCGAGCTCCAGGCGCCTCAGGAAACCCTGGAAGTCTGGATCGAGCGTGCCATCGCAGCCAACCCGGGGCTCAAGGCAAAGGAGGACGCTCTGGCGGCGGCCGATGCAGCTATCCGGGAAGGCAAGGGCGGGCATTACCCCTCCCTCAGCCTCAACCTGTCGGCGCTGCGCAGTGATGCCGGCTTCGACAACAATCCGGCAGCGCGCTATGACAACTACTCGGCCGGCATTGCCGTGCAGGTACCCATCTATAGCGGCGGCTCCACCTCTGCCCGGGTCAGGGCATTGCACAGCGATCGGACCTCGGCCGAGCAGGAGCTCGAAGCGATGCGGCGCCAGCTGTTCAAGGAAACCACCAGCGCCTACCTGACGGCCCAATCCAGCGTGGAAAGGATACGTGCCTCGCGCAATGCGCTTGACTCGGCAAAGAAGTCCACGGACGCCGCCGAGAAAGGTTTTCAGTTCGGCGTCGTGAATGCAGCCGACGTATTGACCAATGTGCAGAACGAGTACAAGGCACAGCGTGACCTGTTGAAGGCCCAGTACGACTTCATCACCAATCTTCTGATTCTGAATCGCTGGGCCGGCAAGCTGTCCGAGCAAACCATCGAGAGCGTCAACGTGTGGCTGGCCCAGAGCGGCGATTCAAACTTCTCCAGGCAGCGCGCCGCGAAATGAACATGGGCAGGCAGGCGGCGATCATCACTGGGGCCTGGGCCAAGTGTCCTGCTCGCTGTCCCAGGGGATCGAGCGCGCGCTGAGTACTTGCTGGGCATTGGCCTTTCTGCGGCCAGTATCGAAGTTCAAGGCAGGGGATGAGTGTGCTCGGGCACTTGGCTTTTCGCTCCCCTGCCGTTGCCCAGGCGGCGACTGCAGATGTGCAGAAGGTAGGGCAACGCGGGGGGTCAAAACCGAGGGAAAAGCCCATTCGGCGCTTGTCCCGCGAAAACCTCATACGCCTACGGCCCACCAGCGAAATCTGCGACAATCGCGGCTTTTCAGCGAATCGCCAATGGCTGTCCATGACCGATGCAACGCCCGCCCTCGACTCTCTCTCGAACAACCTCGACCACGCTCTGATCGGCGACCGCCACCGCCTGCGCCGCCAGCTCCATGAGCTGCGCAAGAAACCAGATGAGGCAAAGCTGGCGCAGTGGCTGGAGCGCTTCCAGGCCTCCTGCGCCAAGGTCGAGGCACGCCGGACCAGCGTGCCGGCGATGCGCTACGACGATCAGCTGCCCATCGCCGCCAAGCGCGACGAGATCAAGGCGGCGCTGGAAAAGCACCAGGTGCTGGTGATCGCCGGCGAGACCGGCTCGGGGAAGACCACCCAGCTGCCGAAGATCTGCCTGGAGATCGGCCGCGGTGTGCACGGGCTGATCGGTCACACCCAGCCCCGTCGCCTCGCGGCCCGCAGCGTGGCCACCCGGGTGGCGGAGGAGGTCGGTTCGCCCTTGGGCGAGTTGGTCGGCTACCAGGTGCGCTTCGAGGACCAGTCCAACGAGCGCAGCCTGATCAAGCTGATGACCGACGGCATCCTCCTCGCCGAAACCCAGCACGACCGCTACCTCGAACGCTACGACACGATCATCGTCGACGAGGCCCATGAGCGCAGCCTGAACATCGACTTCCTGCTCGGTTACCTCAAGACCCTGTTGCCGCGCCGGCCCGACCTGAAGGTCATCATCACCTCGGCGACCATCGACCTGGAGCGCTTCTCCAGGCACTTCAACGACGCGCCCATCGTCGAGGTCTCGGGGCGCACTTACCCGGTGGACACCTGGTACCGCCCGCTGGCCGCGGAAACCGACGAGGAGGGCAACCGGGTCGAGGAGGATCTGTCCGTCGACCAGGGCATCCTCGTTGCCCTCGACGAGATCGCCGCCCATGAGCGCTCGATCGGCAAGCGTCCCGGCGACGTGCTGGTATTCCTTCCTGGCGAGCGGGAGATCCGTGACTGCGCCGAGGTGCTGCGCAAGGCCAACCTGAAGCATACTGAAGTCCTGCCGCTCTACGCGCGCCTGACCCCGGCCGAGCAGCAGAAGATCTTCCGCCCCGCGGCCGGCCGCAAGATCGTGCTGGCGACCAACGTCGCGGAAACCTCGCTCACTGTGCCGGGTATCCGCTACGTAATCGACAGCGGTACCGCGCGGATCAGCCGCTACAGCTACCGCGCGAAGGTCCAGCGCCTGCCGATCGAGGCCGTCTCCCAGGCCAGCGCCAACCAGCGCAAGGGTCGTTGCGGGCGGGTCGAGCCGGGCATCTGCGTGCGCCTCTACAGCGAGGAGGATTTCCTCGCCCGCCCGGAATTCACCGACCCCGAGATCCTGCGCACCAACCTCGCCGCAGTGATCCTGCAGATGCTCCACCTGCACCTGGGCAGCATCGAGGATTTCCCCTTCATCGAGCCGCCGGACGGCAAGGCGATCAGCGACGGCTTCAACCTGCTGCAGGAGCTCTCGGCGGTCAGCCGCGAGGGGCAGCTCACTCCGCTCGGTCGTCAACTGGCCCGCCTGCCGGTGGACCCGCGTCTCGGCCGCATGCTGCTGGAGGCCGCCCAGCAGGGCAGCCTGGAGGAGGTGCTCATCGTCGCCAGCGCGCTCTCGGTACAGGACGTGCGCGAACGCCCGGTGGAACGCCAGCAGGCCGCCGACCAGGCCCACGCCCAGTGGAAGGACCCGGATTCCGACTTCGCCGCGTTGATCAACCTCTGGCGCGGCTTCGAGGGACAGCGCCAGGCGCTGGGCTCCAACGCCCTGCGCAGTTGGTGCCGGAAGAACTTCCTCAACTATCTCCGGCTGCGCGAATGGCGCGATGCCCACCGCCAGCTCACCTTGATCTGCCGCGAACTCAAGCTCGGCACCGGAAAGTCGGTGGATGGCTTTGGCCATCCACCCTACGCCGGCCGCAATGCCCGTAGGGTGGAAAACGGCGCAGCCTTTTCCACCACCGGCCAGGCCCCCGGAGCGGAAGTTTCACGCGGTGCTCTTCCGCCAGGCCAAGCGCAGAAGCCCGCCGAAGCCAGCGAAGCCGCCCAACGGGCCCGCGACTACGCCGCTGTGCACAAGGCGATCCTCTCCGGCCTGCTCAGCCAGATCGGCCAGAAGACCGAGGAGGGCGACTACCTCGGTGCCCGCCAGCGGCGTTTCTGGATCCATCCCTCCAGCGTCATCGGCCGCAAGAAACCGGTCTGGGTGATGGCCGCCGAGCTGGTCGAGACCACCAAGCTGTTCGCCCGCATGGTGGCGAAGATCGAGCCGGAGTGGATCGAGCCGCTGGCCGGCCATCTGGTCAAGAAGAACCATCTGGAGCCGCACTGGGAGAAGAAGCGCGGCCAGGTCGTCGCCTACGAGCAGGTCACCCTTTACGGGCTGATCGTGGTTGGCCGCCGCCCGGTGCACTACGGCCCCGTCGACCCGCTGGTTTCTCGCGAGCTGTTCATCCGCGAGGGGCTGGTGCGTGGCGAGATCGCCAGCCGCGCCAAATGCCTGACCGCCAACCGCGAGCTGCTGGAGCTGCTCGACGAGCTGGAGGCCAAGGCACGCCGGCGCGACATCCTCGCCGACGAGGAAACCCTGTTCGCCTACTACGAGGCGCGCCTGCCGGCGGACATCTACCAGACCGCCAGCTTCGACAGCTGGTACAAGCGCGAGAGCGCCAGGGAGCCGCAGCTGCTGATCATGCGCGAGGAGGACGTGCTGGCCCGCGAGGCCAGCGAAGTCACCGCCGCGCAATACCCGGACAGCCTGCGCCTGGGCGAGCTGCAACTGCCGTTGACCTACCACTTCGAGCCCGGCCACCCGCGCGACGGTGTGACTATCCGCGTGCCGGCGCCGCTGTTGCCGCAACTGCCCGCCGAACGCCTCGACTGGCTGGTGCCGGGCTTGCTGGAAGCCAAGTGTGTGGCCCTGGTGCGTAACCTGCCCAAGGCGATCCGCAAGAACTTCGTGCCGGTGCCGGACTTCGTCAGGGCGGCGCTGGCCAAGCTCGTCTTCGCCGAAGGCGCGCTGCCCGAGGCGCTGGGCCGCGAGCTGCTGCGCATGACCGGCGCCCGCGTGCCCGAGGAGGCCTGGGAGGAAGCCGCCGCTCAGCTCGAAAGCCACCTGAAGATGAACCTCGAGGTGGTCGATGCCCGCGGCAAGTTTCTCGGCGAGGGCCGCGATCTGGCCGAGCTGACCGCCCGCTTCGCCGAAGCCAGCCAGGCCGCCCTGGCCATCCCGCAGCAGGCCCGGGAGCAGCAGCCGCTGGAGGCCAGGGCCTTCGCCCCGGTGGCGGAAAAGACCCAGCAGAAGATCGCCGGCCTCTCCATGACCGTGTTCCCGGCGCTGGTGGAAGAGGGCTGCACGGTGAAGGAAAACCGCTTCTCCACCCAGGCCGAGGCCGACTTCCAGCACCGCCGCGCCCTGCAGCGCCTGCTCCTGCAGCAGCTCGCCGAGCCGGCCAGGCAGCTGCGCGGCAAGCTGCCCGGCTTCACCGAGCTCAGCCTGCTCTACCGCGACATGGGCAAACCGGACGCCCTGGTCGAGGAGGTCCTGCTGGCCAGCCTCGACGCCTGTGTCCTCGACGGAGAGCCCCAACTGCCCCGCGACGGTGCCGCGCTGGCCACGCTAGCCGAGCGCAAGCGCGGCGCCTGGGCCGAGCATGCCGGCCGCCTGGCGAAACTGGTGCTGGAAATCCTCAAGCTCCGCCACGACCTGCAGAAACGCTTCAAGGGCCGCATCGACCTGGCCCAGGCCGTCGCCCTCAACGACATCAAGGCCCAGCTCGCCCGGCTGATCCAGCCCGGTTTCGTCCGCGACACCCCGGCCGAATGGCTGCGCGAATACCCCCGCTACCTCAAGGCCATCGAGCAGCGCCTCGACAAGGTCGGCAGCCAGCTCCAGCGCGACCGCGTCTGGACCGGCGAACTGGCCGGCTACTGGGAGCAGTACCGGGCCCGCGCCGCCAAGCACGCCCAGGAGGGCAAGCGCGACCCCAACCTGACCCTGTACCGCTGGATGCTGGAGGAGTATCGGGTGTCGCTGTTCGCGCAGCAGTTGGGGACGAAGATGGCGGTGTCGGACAAGCGGCTATCCAAGCAGTGGAGTCTGGTGGAGGCCTGAGACTGGCTGTGGTGGGCAAGCGAAGCGTTGCCCACCCTACGGGGCCTGCTGGCTTGGGTAGGGTGGAAAACCCGCGAAGCGGTTTTCCACCGGGGGCCTCGGGCTGCTTGCTACTGCGGCGCAGGGCAGCTATGAGCCGCCTGCTTCAGGGCTCTGGCATGATCCACATGTTTCCCTCGTCAAAAGGCTCGATATAGACGGAAAACTCGCTGTCGCCATAGCCGACCCAATGCCAAACATCGACTTCCCATGTATGCCCCTTGTGCTTGGCTAGCAGTTTGAAGGTATGGGACTTGAGCTTGCTGGTTTCACCTAGCAGTGACTCATCAAGAGCGGAATAGGTGTACCGCAACTCGCGATGCCAGTCTTTCTGGCTGGTAATGGCCTTCAGGGCTTCCCTGGCCGGCGCCTTGTCTTCCTCCTTCAGATAGGATTGCCCGATGTCGAGTTTCCCCACTCTTTCCAGTTCCGCAATGGGCATTGGTAGCGGTTGGCGGCTGACCAGCCGGCCATACTCGCAGTCGAAAACCCAGTCGCCCGATTTCACATACTCGTCGGCACGGATCACGACGCCATTGCCCCACTCCTGCTTGTACACGCTCGTCATCACTCTGTATCCGAAGTAGCCCGCACAGCCAGCAGCAGCGGAATGAAAATGACGGACAGGACGCCCCAGACGCCTGAAAACTCAAAGAAACCTCCTGGTACTCCAACCGGGGTATTGCCTGATATGACTGGGTTGGCCGCACCAGTTCAACAAGGCGCTGGCGTTGCAGCAGGTCAACCGCGAGGCGGGCGGGAAGTTCAGCGGTTATGTGGCCATGGCCAGGCAGCTCACCGCCTGGCGCAACGGTGAAGAAACGCCGTGGTTGAAAGAGGCTCCGGTTCATCCATTGCAGCACGCCCTCAAAGATCTCGACCGGGCCTACCAGAACTTCTTTGCCCAGCGGGCGGATTTCCCACGCTTCAAGAAGCGAGGCCGGGGCGACAGCTTCCGCTACCCCGATCCCCAGCAGATCAAACTCGACCAGGGCAATTCGCGCATCTTCCTGCCCAAGCTCGGCTGGCTGCGCTATCGCCACAGCCGCGAGGTGCTGGGGGTGGTGAAGAGCGTCACGGTGAGCCTGAGCGCCGGCCACTGGTACGTCTCGATCCAGACCGAGGGCGAAGTGGCGGTTCCGCTGCACGCTTCGCCACCCTTTGGGATGGCCAGCGGGAACCGTGCTGGAGCCGCTCAATAGCTTCGCCCGGCACCAGCACCGATTGGCCAGGGCCCAGCGCCAGATGGCTCGCAAGACCAGGTTCGGCCGCAACTGGCACAAAGCCAAGGCTCGAGTTCAGCGCATTCAGCGCCGGATTGCCAATGTCCGTGCCGACTACCTGCACAAAGCCTCTCACCGGCTGGCTGGAGCCTCTGCATCGCGCTTCGCGGGTCGTCGCCGCCGGGTTCTTTGGCGATCTCAATGTCATCCACCCGTTCCGGGAAGGCAATGGCCGCGCCCAGCGCATTCTGTTCGAACACATCATCGTGAATGCCGGCCATGAGATCGATTGGTGGCCTGTCGATGAAGAGGAATGGATTCGAGCCAACGTCGATGCCGTCGTTTGCGACTACGGGGCGCTGGTCGCTCTGTTCGACAAATGCATTGGGGGCCGGATCGTGCCATGAGCGCGGCGGATTTCTCCGTTCCGTCTGCGCGCTTCCCAAACCTCAGCCCGTTCTCCCGAACCAGCGCCGCCCCAGCGCCACCCAGGCCAGCGCGGGATAGCAGGCGTAGTGCAGGCCGAACAGCATCAGTCCGACCGGACCATGGGCGTACTGCTCTTCCATCATGCCCAGCAGCCCGAGGTAGAGCACGCCGAGGCCCAGGCCATAGCGCAGGACGATGCCCTTGCGCTCTTCGGGCCAGGGCGCACGACGGGTTCGCCAGGCGAAGACCAGGGCTATGCCGGCGGCGATCAGGCCAGCGATCAGCAGGGTGGCGAACAGGCCGCCGACCTTGACGAAGGCGCGCAGCAGCAGGTTGAGCAGGATGCTCGCCAGGATGCCGCCGAGGGCGTAGTGGCCGAGCCGGGGAGAGGGGGTGGACATGCGGGGGGAGGCTGCCTGCAGAGGAACGGGGTGGCTGCACCATAATCCAGCCGCAAGACTGGCGACAAGCGCCCGCGCTGGTCGTCAGCCGGCCCGACGACCGTTGTGGCGTGGGCTAGCCTGTTGGGGAGTTCCTGGGAGGATGGCTGCTATGGATAGCACGATACGTATTGGATGGATTCCCGCCCTGATCATCGGCGCGGCCCTGGCCTTTGCCGGCTGGGCGGTGGGGCGGGGGGTGGAGCACTTTCGCATGGGGGACCGTGCGGTGACAGTGAAGGGACTGGCCGAACTGGATGTGAAGAGCGATTTTGCGATCTGGACGCTGGCCTTTCGGCGCGGTGGCGACAAGTTCAGCGAGGTACAGCGGGACCTGCATATGGATCGTGACCGGATCGTGCTTTTCCTCCGCAATCAGGGTTTCGAGGCCGGGGAAATCGAAGTCCATCCGCTGCAGGTCCAGGATCTGCTGACCCGGGAATGGGCCTCACGGGATGTGGGGCTGCGCTTCAACGGCCAGGGGAGGGTGCTGGTGAAGACGCCGCGGGTCGATGTGGTGGCGCAGGTGGTCAACCGGGTCG
Source organism: Azotobacter armeniacus (assembly GCF_054779355.1). Classification (NCBI taxonomy): domain Bacteria; kingdom Pseudomonadati; phylum Pseudomonadota; class Gammaproteobacteria; order Pseudomonadales; family Pseudomonadaceae; genus Azotobacter; species Azotobacter armeniacus. The sequence goes on along the minus strand of NZ_BAAGYK010000156.1, from coordinate 65,579 downwards.
ATCCCCTGATCCAGGCGGGCATTCAGCTCGAGTCCGAGCAGCAGGGCCAGCCCGGCCTGCGCTATCAGTTGCGCGGCTTCAACGACGTGAAGCCGAAGCTGCTGGAGGAGGCCACCCGCAATGCCCGGACGCAGGCGGCGAAGTTCGCCGAGGATGCCGGGGCGACCCTCGGCCGGCTGAAAAACGCCAACCAGGGGGTGATCCGCGTGCTCGACAGCGACGGCGGCGAGGAGGACAGCGGCCGCACCATCGACAAGCGCCTGCGGGTGGTCAGCACCTTCCAGTATGCGCTGGACTGAAAGGTTGCAGGCGCTGGCTTGCCCGCAAGGCGCCTGGCCGTTCCCGAGAGCAGCCGGGAGCATCGCCGGCAGGCCGGCGCCTGCTGCTCTCGCAGGGGCAGGGTGGCTCAATGCTCCGCCACGGCCTGCCCGGCCGGCGCTGCCCCTTTCTCAGGGCCGGTCTGCAGTTTCCAGGCCTGGAAGAAGATCAGCAGGCCGCAGATGGCCGTGGCCGCGCCGACGTAGCCGGTGACGGTCCAGCCCAAGCCGGCGCTGATGGCCAGACCGCCGAGCCACGGGCCGAGGGCATTGGCGATGTTGAAGGCGGCATGGTTGGAGGCGGCGGCCAGGGTCTGCGCCTCGGCGGCCACGTCCATCAGGTGCGTCTGCAACGGCGGCGACAGCGCGACCATGGTGCCCACCGCGAAGGCCGCCGGCAGGATCGTCCAGATCGACTGGGCGGACATCGGGAAAAGCAGCAGCACCGCGGTGCTCCACAGCAGCACCCAGGCGACGGACTTGAACTGCAGCCGGTCGAACAGCCAGCCGCCGGCGATGTTGCCGATGATGGAGCCTAGGCCGAAGGCCGCCAGGCCGAGCGGAATCCAGCCCTCGTGCACCCGGGTCACCTCCAGCAGGGTCGGCGCCAGGTAGCTGAACACGCAGAACATGCCGGCGAAACCGATCGAGCTGATGGCCAGCGCCAGCCACACCTGGGGTTGGTTGAAGGCGCGGATCTCGCGCAGGGGGTTGCTGGGTTCCTCCTGGCGGTTCGCTGGCAGGTAAAGGAACACCAGCGCTACGGTCAGCAGGGCGATGGCGCCGACCAGGGCGAAGGCGGTGCGCCAGCTCAGCCACTGCCCGAGCCAGGTGGCGAGGGGGTTGCCGACCAGGATGGCGATGGTCAGGCCCAGCATCACGCGACTGACCGCGTTGGCGCGTTTGTCCGGCGCCACCATGGAGGCGGCCACCAGCGAGGCGACGCCGAAGTAGGCGCCGTGGGGCAGACCGGCAATGAAACGATTCAGCATCAGGGTGTGATAATCCGGCGCCAGCGCGCTGGCGAAGTTGCCGGCGGCGAAGAAGAGCATCAGCAGCATCAGCAGGGTGCGGCGCGGCAGGCGGGCGCCGAGGATCGCCAGCAGCGGCGCGCCGACCACCACGCCCAGAGCGTAGGCGCTGATCACATGCCCCACCTGGGGCTCGCTGACATTCAGGTCCTGGGCCACGTTCGGCATCAGGCCCATGATGGCGAATTCGCCGGTGCCGATGCCGAAACCGCCCATCGCCAAAGCCAGTTCGATCAATAAAACAGCGCGAGCGGAAAGCTGCGGCGCGCCCACTGGAGCGTGCTCCGTCATGGTGAACCTCGAGTCGATAAATAGGTTGGATTGCAAGCAAGGGAGGGGGAGAAGCGTCTTCATTATTCTCCCATCGGGGGTCCGAGAAAACTGATGTAGTCGCTCAAAAACGTGGTTTCAGGGATATGGCCGGTTTGTAGCGGAGCATGCGCGTCCCGTTCTGCGGCAACGTGCCGTCGCCCGGCGCAGGAGAGGCTCCGGTGGCCGCTCTGGCCGGGCCGCCGGGCGGTGCCGGAAGCGGCAGCTGCCGTGCCCTTGACGAATTTCGGCCGACGCGGCGGAGGGCTCTCGAGCGCAGGCTGTGCAAGCGGCCGATCGGCCCTTTGGAACCCTGGATCAGGTAGTCTCCTCCATCGGGCACTCCATGACACTGAATCGAATGAGCCAGTTCATTTTTTTTAAAATCAATTGGTTGTAGCGATCTTCACAGGCGGTTTCGCTGCCCTGGCCGGGAGAGGCAGCGGCCACGGGGGCTTATTTGTAATAAAAAGTTACATTTTGCGTGCCGCATCCCGATAGGTCTTCGGCAGCTCGCCGGTCCACTGCTTGAACGCCCGGGTGAACGCGGACGGCTCGGAAAAGCCGAGCTGCCGGGCGATCTGGCTGATCGGCATGGAGGGCTGGGTCAAGTAGTGGATCGCCATGTCGCGACGCACGCCGTCTTTGAGGCCCTGGAAGCTGGTGCTCTCGGCGCAGAGCCGGCGGCGCAGGGTGCGCTCGCTCAGGTGCAGGGCGGCGGCGGTGCTCTGGATGGTGGCACCGGCGAGATCGCCGGATCTTTCCAGGTGGTCCAGCACCCGCCGGGTATACACGGGGTAGTAGGCCGGGCGGGTGAACCAGTCGATCGGCGCCCGCCGCAGATGGCTGGCGAGGGCCTCGGGGGTCTGCACCAGCGGCGCGTCGAGCATCCGCGCATCGAACACCAGGCAGTTGGTCGGCTGCTCGAACTTCGCCGGGCAGGGAAACATCAGCCGGTATTCGGCCAGATGCTCGGGCGCCGCATGGTCGAAGGCGACGTACTTCAGGGGAATCCGCTGGCCGATCAGCCAGCTGGGAAAGCGGTGCCAGAGCAGCAGCAGAAACTCCCGCAGCAGGTAGTCCGGGTCCTGGGCGGGATCGCTCAGCGCCATCGAGAAGGACGCCTCCTCGCCCTCGACCTTCAGCTCCAGACGCAGCGAGTCGTTCACCAGGTTGTAGAAGTGGCCGAGTTTGTAATAGACCGAGCGCAGGTTGCGCGAGTGGACCACCTGCTTGGCCATCAGCGCGAAGATGCCCTGCCGGCAGCGCTGCGAGCCCATGCCGAGGAACTCGTCGTTGCCCAGGCGCCAGACCCCGCGCATCAGCCGGCTGAACTGGTCGGGGGTGATGCGCAGGTGGGGGTTGTCGAGCAGCCGGCGGCTGATGCCCGCCTCGCCGAGCAGCACCTCCTCGTCGAGTCCGCGACGGCGGGCGGCATTCATCAGCACCCGGGCGAAATGCATGGAGATGGAATAGCGCTCGATGCTCATTGGCCTGTCCTGGAGGTGCCTACATCTGGGGAAGGAGTCTATGGGAACGGCCAGAATGGTGCTGTCCGTTAATGTCTATTTTTAGGCTGAATTCGTTATTGCCGACTCCCCACTCTCGGATGGAAGCTAGTGGCCATTCGAAGACCTACGTCAGATCCGCTCGGAAGGGCGTCTGTTCTTGGCAATCTCCAAGGAAACCCATCCATGCGTGTACAAGTACAAGAAGTGGTCATCGTGAGCGGGGTACGTACGGCCATCGGTGATTACGGTGGCAGCCTGAAGAGCCACCGGCCCGGCGAACTGGCCGGCCTGATGGTCGCCGAGGCGGTACGGCGTGCGGGGATCGAGGCGGCCAGCGTCGGTCATTGCGTGTTCGGCAACGTCATCCACAGCGAATCGGCCGACATGTACATCAGCCGGGTGGCGGCGTTGCGCGGCGGCCTGTCCGAGCGGACCCCGGCACTGACCGTCAACCGCCTGTGCGGCAGCGGCCTGCAGGCGGTGATCAGTGCGGCCCAGCAGATCCAGCTCGGCCTGTGCGACACGGCGGTGGCCGGCGGCGCCGAGTCGATGAGTCTCGCCCCCTATCACCTGCCCACGGCGCGCTTCGGCCAGCGGATGGGCGACGGCGTGACCGTCGATCCCATGGTCGGCGCGTTGCAATGCCCGATCAACCACTACCACATGGGCGTGACCGCGGAGAACGTCGCCGAGAAGTACGGGATCACCCGTGCGCAGCAGGATGCGCTGGCCGTCGAGAGCCACAACCGCGCCCAGCGGGCCGTCGAGCGGGGCCATTTCAAGGGGCAGATCCTGCCGATCGAGCTGAAGAGCCGCAAGGGCACGACCCTGTTCGACACCGACGAGCACATTCGCCACGACTGCACCCTCGACGACCTCAAGTCGCTGCGCCCGGTGTTCAAGCAGGACGGCACGGTCACCGCCGGCAACGCCTCCGGGCTCAACGACGGCGCCGCCGCTCTGGTGCTGATGGCGCGCGCCAAGGCCGAAGCCGAAGGCCGGCCGGTCATGGCCAGATTGGTCGATTATGCGGTGGTCGGCGTCGATCCCAGCATCATGGGCATCGGGCCGGTACCGGCCATTCGCGAGCTGCTCGAACGCAACGGCCTGGGCGTCGGCGACATCGACGTCTACGAGGTCAACGAGGCCTTCGCCGCCCAGGCACTGGCTGTCGCCCAGCAGCTGGAGTTGCCGGGCGAGCGCCTCAACCCCAACGGCAGTGGCATCTCCCTGGGCCATCCGATCGGCGCCACCGGGGCCATCGTGGCAGTGAAGGCGATCCACGAGCTGGCCCGCATCCAGGGCCGCTACGCCATCGTCAGCCTGTGCATTGGCGGCGGCCAGGGTATCGCGGTGCTGTTGCAGCGCCCCTGACACGGCGGTTGGCGCCAGCCCCAATGGGCGCGGTTTTGACCGCGACTCCGCTGAAAGCGGCAACTGTGCTGCCTGGGGTGGAAAACGCTGCGCGGTTTTCCACCCTACGAGAAAGCCCCTTCTTCCGACCCGGCTGTTGCCCGTGCGGCGACGGTCTGGACGCGTGCGGCCTGCGCGGCCCGAACCACAAACAATAAGGAGTACCACGGCATGTACAACGGCAAGGCGATGAGCCTGCGGGCACTGGAGGCGGGACTGGTCGAGCTGACCCTCGATCTGCAGGGCTCCTCCGTCAACAAGCTGGACAGGCTGACCCTGAACGAACTGGCCGAGGTCGTCCAGCTGCTCGCCACCCATGGCCACCAGATCGAGGGCCTGCTGATCTCCAGCGCCAAGCCCGCGTTCGTCGTCGGCGCCGACATCACCGAATTCACCGCGGCCTTCGCCCGCAGCGAAGGCGAGCTGGTGGAGTGGATTCGCCAGGGGCAGCTGCTGTTCGGCGCCCTGGAGGCCCTGCCGTTCCCGACCGTGGCCGCGGTGAACGGCCTGGCCCTGGGCGGCGGCTTCGAGCTGGCGCTGGCCGCCGATTTCCGGGTCCTGGCGGCGGACGCCCGGGTCGGCCTGCCGGAAGTGGCCCTGGGCCTCTGCCCGGGCTGGGGCGGCACCGTGCGCCTGAGCCGGCTGATCGGCGCCGAGGCGGCGCTCGACTGGATGCTCGCCGGCAAGCCCCAGGCCGCGGCCAGGGCGCTGGAGCTGGGCGCCGTCGACCGGGTGGTCGCCGCCGGGGAGCTGCGTGATTCCGCGCTGAACCTGCTGCGCCTGGCGGTGAGCGGCGAGCTGTCGGTTACCGGCAACCGCATCCGCAAGCAGCAGCCCCTCGGCGACACCCCACAGGCGCGAGGGCGGCTGGCCGGCCTGCAGCGGCACTACGGCAGCAAGCTCGACCCCCATTATCCGGCGCCGGCGGCGATCCTCGACGCCGTCGTCCGGCACGCCATGCTGCCGCTGGACGAGGCGCTGGAGATCGAGGCGCGCACCTTCGCGGCCCTGGCGAAGTCGGATGTCGCCCGCGCCCTGGTCGGGCTGTTCCTCGGCGAGCAACTGGTCAGGAAGAAGGCCCGGGCCTGGAGCGGCAAGGCCGAGCCGGTCCGCCGCAGCGCCGTGCTCGGTGCCGGCATCATGGGGGGCGGCGTGGCCTTCCAGTCGGCCTCAATGGGCACTCCCATCATCATGAAGGACATTCGCGGCGAGGCCCTCGAGCTGGGCCTCACGACCGCCGGACAGCTGCTGGACCGGCAGATCGACAAGGGCCGGCTGGACGCGGCCGGCAAGCAGCGGGTGCTGGAGAACATCCTGCCGGCGCTGGACTACCAGGATTTCGCCGGGGTCGATCTGGTGGTCGAGGCCGTGGTGGAAAACCCCAAGGTCAAGGCCGCGGTGCTGGCCGAGGTGGAAGACCAAGTGCCCGCCACCACGGTACTGACCTCCAACACCTCGACCATCTCCATCGATCTGCTGGCGCAGGGCCTCAAGCGTCCGGAGTCCTTCTGCGGCATGCACTTCTTCAACCCGGTGCACCTGATGCCGCTGGTGGAGGTGATCCGCGGCAGCCGCACCAGCGAGGCGGCCATCGCCCGCACCGTCGCCTACGCCAGCGCCATGGGCAAGACCTCCATCGTGGTCGGCGACTGCCCGGGCTTTCTGGTCAACCGCGTGCTCTTTCCCTACTTCAACGGCTTCAACCGTCTGCTCAAGGACGGCGTCGACTTCGAGCGGATCGACCGGGTCATGGAGGACTTCGGCTGGCCGATGGGGCCGGCCTACCTGGCCGACGTGATCGGCATCGACACCATGGTCCACGCCGACCATGTGCTGCAGGAGGGTTTCCCCGAGCGCATGGGTCACGACGGCGAGCCGATCATGGATGCGCTGCTGGCCAGCGGCGCGCTCGGCCAGAAGAACGGCAAGGGCTTCTACGAGTACACCAAGGACTCTTCCGGCCGGCGCAGCCGGCAGCCGGCGGCGGCCGCCCGCGCGCTGATCGCCGAGCGGGTGCCGGAGCGGGTCGAGGTCTCCGACGAGGAGATCGTCGACCGGCTGATGATCCCGCTGTGCCTGGAGGCGGTGCGCTGCCTGGAGGACGGCATCGTCGAGACGGCCGAGGAGATCGACATGGGGCTGCTGCTCGGGATCGGCTTCCCGCGCTTTCGCGGCGGCGCCCTGCGCTACCTCGACACCCAGGGCCTGGAGGTCTTCGCCCGCAAGGCCGAGGCCCATGCCCGGCATGGCGGGCTCTATCAATTGACGGACGATTTCCGCGCCCGCCTGGCCGCAGGCCGGGGCTACTTCTGAGACTTTGCGTCGATGGCGGCAGCTGCGCTGCCGTTGGTGGGTTACGGCCTGTGGCCTGACCCACCCTACGAAAGTGCCGGGCGCCGGCTCACCGAACAATAAAAGAGGAAAGAATCAATGAGTGACTATGTCCATCCCTACCGCGACACGGAATTCGTGCTGGGCGAGCTGGTCGAGCTGGAGCGCTTCTGCGCCGTGGCCAACCTGAACGACGTCAATGGCGAGCTGGTTTCCGCCATCCTGGCCGAGGCCGGCCGGCTCGGCTCCGAGGTGCTGGCGCCGCTGAATGCCGTCGGCGACACCCAGGGCGCGCGGCTGGGCGAGCGGGGCGTCGAGGAGACCCCCGGCTTCGCCGGCGCCTACGGCCAGTTCGTGGAGAGCGGCTGGCCGTCGCTGACCGCCGCCGAGGCCTGGGGCGGGCAGAACCTGCCGAACGTGGTGGGCACCGCCGTCAACGAGATCTGGCACTCGGCGAACATGGCCTTCGCCCTCTGCCCGATGCTCACCCAGGGGGCCATCGAGGCCCTCGCCCACCACGGCTCGGCCGAGCTGCAGGCCGCCTACCTGCCCAAGCTGGTCAGCGGCGAGTGGACCGGCACCATGAACCTCACCGAGCCGGACGCCGGCTCGGACCTGGCGGCGATCAAGGCCAGGGCCGTGCCCAACGGCGACCACTACCTGATCAGCGGGCAGAAGATCTTCATCACCTGGGGCGACCACCAGATGACCGACAACGTCGTCCATCTGGTGCTGGCGCGGCTGCCGGACGCCCCCGCCGGGGTCAAGGGCATCTCGCTGTTCATCGTGCCCAAGTTCCTGCTCGACGCCCAGGGCAGGCCGGGCGCGCGCAACGACGCCCAGTGCGTCGCCCTGGAGCACAAGCTGGGCATCCACGGCAGCCCGACCTGCGTGATGAGCTTCGGCGACACCGAAGGCGCGGTCGGCTACCTGGTCGGCGAGCCGCACAAGGGCCTGGCCTGCATGTTCACCATGATGAACCACGCCCGCCAGAGCGTCGGCCTGCAGGGCCTGTCGATTTCCGAGCGCGCCTACCAGCAGGCCCGCCAGTACGCCAGGGAGCGCCTGCAGGGTACCCGCAAGGACGGCAGCCGCTTCCCGATCATCGAGTTCCCCGACGTGCGCCGCATGCTGCTGCAGATGAAGGCCTCCATCGAGGCGATGCGCGCTCTGGCGCTGGTCACCGCCGCCGAGGTCGACCGCGCCGCCCATGCGCCCGATGCGGACGCCGCGGCGCGCCACCAGGGGCGCGTGGACCTGCTGACGCCGATCGTCAAGGGCTGGCTGACCGAACTGGCCCAGGAGGTCACCTCCCTAGGCGTGCAGATCCACGGCGGCATGGGCTTCATCGAGGAGACCGGCGCCGCCCGTCACTACCGCGATGCGCGCATCCTGACCATCTACGAGGGCACCACCGGCATCCAGGCGCTCGACCTGGTGGGGCGCAAGACCCTCTTGAACAAGGGCGAGCTGCTCGGCGGCCTGCTCGACGAGATCGGCGAAACCGTCGCTCGGCTGGAGTGCACCGGTCCCTTCGCCGCCCAGGCCCGGGCGCTCGGCGAGGCCCTGGCCGCCGGCCGCGAGGCGCGCCGCCTGCTGCTGGAAGGCGCCGAGGCCGATGCGGCGCTGGCCGGCAGCGTCAGCGTGAACTTCCTGATGCTGTCCGGCTACCTGTGCGGCGGCTGGCTGATGGCCCGTTCGGCGCTGCGCGCCCAGGCGCTGCTGGAGGCCGGTGACGGCGACCGCGCGTTCCTCGAGAGCAAGCTGGTCACCGCGCGCTTCTATTGCGAGCAACTGCTGCCGCGCACCCAGGCCCTGCTGGCGGCGATCAGGGCCGGCAGCGGCAGCATCATGGCGCTGGCCGACGAGCAGTTCTGATTCCGCGTTTCTGCAATGGCACCCCGCCGGGGTGCCGGTAAAAACCAACAACAAGAGCGGGCGGCCCTCCGGGATGCTGCCCCCAGCCTGGGACTTGCGTAATGAAAATACTGGTAACCGTCAAACGGGTGATCGACTACAACGTCAAGGTGCGCGTGAAGCCCGACCACAGCGACGTCGATCTGGCCAACGTCAAGATGGCCATGAACCCCTTCTGCGAGATCGCCGTGGAGGCGGCCGTGCGCCTCAAGGAAGCCGGCATCGCGACGGAGATCGTCGCCGTCTCGGTCGGCCCGGCGGCCTGCCAGGAGCAGATCCGCACCGCCCTGGCCCTGGGCGCCGACCGTGGCATCCAGATCGACACCGCCGAGCCGCCCGAATCCCTGGTGGTGGCCAAGCTGCTCACCGCCGTGGTCGCGGCGGAGAAGCCCGACCTGGTCATTCTCGGCAAGCAGTCCATCGACGGTGACAACAACCAGACCGGGCAGATGCTCGCCGCCCTGCTGGACTGGCCGCAGGCCACCTTCGCCTCGGCACTCGCCCTGGAGGAGGGCCGCCTCAGGGTCACCCGCGAGATCGACGGCGGCCTGCAGACGCTGTCCCTCGCCCTGCCGGCCATTGTCACCACTGACTTGCGCCTGAACGAGCCGCGCTACGCCTCGCTGCCCAACATCATGAAGGCGAAGAAGAAGCCGCTGGAAGTGAAGACGCCCGCCGAACTCGGCGTGGCGCCGAAGGCCCATACCCGCCTGCTCAAGGTCGAGGCGCCCGCCGAGCGCCAGGGCGGGACCAAGGTCGGCAGCGTGGGCGAGCTGGTGGAAAAACTGAAGAACGAAGCGAAGGTGATCTGATGGCCATTCTTGTCATTGCCGAACACGACAACCGCACCCTCAAGGGCGCCACCCTGAACACCTTGGGCGCCGCGGCGCAGCTGGGCGATGAAGTGCATCTGCTGGTGGCCGGCCTGGCCTGCGGGACCGTCGCCGCCCAGGCCGCTGCAGTGCCCGGCGTGAGCCGGGTGCTGGTGGCAGATGCCGCCGCCTACGAGCACCAGCTGGCGGAAAACCTCTCCCGGCTGGTCGCCGGGCTGGGGAAAAACTATTCGCACCTCCTCGCGCCCGCCGGCTCGGCGGGCAAGAACCTGATGCCGCGGGTCGCCGCGTTGCTCGACGTGGCCCAGCTCTCCGACATCGTCGGCGTCGTCTCGCCGAACACCTTCCGCCGGCCGATCTATGCCGGCAATGCCATCGCCACCGTGCAGTCGCTGGACCCGGTGGTCGTCGCCACGGTGCGCGCCAGCGCCTTCGACCCCGTGCCGGCCGAGGGCGGCAGCGCCGCTACCGAGAGCCTCGACGCCGCGCACGACGCCGGCACCGCGCGCTTTATCGGCGAGGAACTGGCGATTTCCGACCGCCCGGACCTGGGCAGCGCGCGCATTGTGGTGTCGGGTGGCCGAGGGCTGGGCAGCGGCGAGAACTTCGCCCTGCTGGAGAAGCTGGCCGACAAGCTGGGGGCCGCGGTCGGCGCCTCGCGGGCGGCGGTGGACGCCGGCTTCGTCGCCAACGACCGGCAGGTCGGGCAGACCGGCAAGATCGTCGCACCTGAGCTGTACATCGCCGTGGGCATCTCCGGGGCCATCCAGCATCTGGCCGGGATGAAGGACTCCAAGGTGATCGTGGCGATCAACAAGGATGCCGAGGCGCCGATCTTCCAGGTCGCCGACTACGGGCTGGTGGCGGATCTGTTCGAGGCGGTGCCCGAGCTGGAAAAGGCCCTCTGAATCCGCTCGGGGTGGAAGTGTAGGGCGGGTGCAACCCGCCGACTCCGGTGCGACTCCGCGCCATGTCCGGCGGGTTTCACCCGCCCTACCACGACAACAACAAGCCTTTTGGCCTTTGATGTGGAGGAACGTGCCATGCGCGAATCCATGGAATTCGATGTGCTCATCGTCGGCGCCGGTCCGGCGGGACTGTCCGCCGCCTGCCGGTTGATGCAGCTGGCAGCCGAGCAGAGCCGGCCGCTGGAGGTCTGCGTGGTGGAGAAGGGCTCCGAGGTGGGGGCGCACATCCTCTCCGGCGCGGTGTTCGAGTCCCGCGCCCTCGACGAGCTGTTTCCCGACTGGAAGGCACTTGGCGCCCCGCTGCACACGCCGGTCAGCGCGGATGAAGTCTACCTGCTGAAGAACGCCGAGCAGGCCGTGAAGCTGCCCGACGCGCTGCTGCCGAAAAGCCTGCACAACGCCGGCAACCACATCGTCAGCCTCGGCAACCTGGTGCGCTGGCTGGGCGAGCAGGCCGAGGCGCTGGGCGTGCAGGTCTTCCCGGGCTTCGCCGCCGCGGAAGTGCTCTACGACGAGAACGGCCGGGTCAAGGGCGTGGCCACCGGCGACATGGGCGTGGCCGCCGACGGCTCGGCCAAGGACGGCTTCATGCCGGGCATGGAACTGCACGCCCGCTACACCCTGTTCGCCGAGGGCTGCCGGGGCCATCTGGGCAAGCAGTTCGCCGAGCGCTTCGACCTGGCCCGTAACGCCGACCCGCAGCACTACGGCCTCGGCATCAAGGAGCTGTGGGACATCGACCCGGCCCGCCACCGGCCCGGGCTGGTGATCCACGGCGCCGGCTGGCCGCTGGAGCGCGACACCGGCGGCGGCTTCTTCCTCTACCACGCGGAGAACCACCAGGTCGTGGTCGGCCTGATCGTCGACCTGAACTACGCCAACCCCTGGCTCAGCCCCTTCGACGAGTTCCAGCGGCTCAAGCACCACCCGGTGCTGAAGCAGTACCTGGACGGCGGCAAGCGGGTGTCCTACGGCGCGCGGGCCATCGCCAAGGGCGGCTTCAATGCCCTGCCGGAGATGGCCTTCCCCGGCGGCCTGTTGCTCGGCTGCGACGCCGGCACCCTGAACGTGGCCAAGATCAAGGGCAGCCACACGGCGATGAAGTCGGGGCTGCTGGCGGCAGAGACGGTATTCGCCGCACTGACCGAGGAACTGGCGGACAGCGCCTGGGCACCGCGCTGGAAGGCCGCCTTCGAGGCTTCCTGGCTGCACGAGGAGCTGTACCGCTCGCGCAACTTCGGCCCGGCGCTGCACCGGCTCGGGCCGCTGGCCGGCGGCGCCTTCAACTTCGTCGAGCAGAACCTCCTCGGCGGGCGGCTGCCGATCACCCTGCACGACCGCGAGGCCGACCATGCCCGGCTGCGCCCCGCGGCGGACTGCTCGCCCATCGTCTATCCGAAGCCGGACGGTGTGCTGAGCTTCGACAAGCCCGCTTCGGTGTTCCTCTCCAACACCAATCACGAAGAGAACCAGCCCTGCCATCTGGTTCTCAAGGACGGCGCGCTGCCGCTGCGCGAGAACCTGCCGCGCTACGCCGAGCCGGCGCAGCGCTACTGCCCGGCCGGGGTGTACGAGGTGCTGGGGGCGGAGCAGGGCGAGCCGCGTCTGCAGATCAATGCGCAGAACTGCCTGCACTGCAAGACCTGCGACATCAAGGACCCGTCGCAGAACATCGTCTGGGTGGCGCCCGAGGGAGGCGGCGGACCCAATTACCCGAACATGTAGGGCGCCTCGCCGGCGTGCATGATCGTTTCCACAAGGCCGTCCGGGGTGCACCCGGTACGGCCAAGGCCCTCCCTTCGAATAATTACAATCCTTCGAGGTTTCCCATGTATTCCGAGCGTATTCGCCTGGCTTCCCTGCATGACCGGATCGTCGATGCCGCCGCGGCGGTAGCCCTGATCGAGGACGGCATGACCGTCGGCATCAGCGGCTTCGGCTGCGCCGGCGACGCCAAGGCCGTGCCTTTCGCCCTGGCCGAGCGCGCCAGCCGCGAACCCGTGCGCATCAGCCTGGTCACCGGCGCCAGCATCGGCAATGGCCTCGACCGGCTCTTGGCCGAGTCCGGCGCGCTGGCCCGGCGCATGCCGTTCCAGGCCGACGCGACCCTGCGCAAGGCGATCAACGCCGGCCAGGTCATGTTCGTCGACCAGCACCTCTCCGAGACCGTCGAGCAGATGCGCAGCCACCAGCTCAAGCGGCCGGACGTGGCGGTGATCGAGGCGGTGGCGATCACCGAGGAAGGCCATATCGTGCCGACCGCCTCGGTGGGCAACTCGGCCAGCCTGGCGCTGTTCGCCGAGCGGGTGATCGTCGAGATCAGCCTGCGCTACGGCGCCAACCTGGAAGGCCTGCACGACATCTACATCCCCGCCGACCGCCCGGGGCGCCTGCCGATTCCGCTGGTGCGGCCGGACCAGCGCATCGGCGCCACGGCGATCCCGATCGACCCGGCGCGGATCGCCGCCATCGTCATCAGCGACTACAGCGACTCGCCGTCCACGGTGCAGCCGGCGGACGCGGAGACCCAGGCGATCGCCGACCACCTGATCGGCTTCTTCGCCAGCGAGGTGGAAGCCGGGCGCCTGCCGCGCAACCTGGGGCCGCTGCAGGTCGGCGTCGGCTCCATCGCCAATGCGGTGATGGCCGGCCTGATCGATGCGCCCTTCGAGAACCTCTGCATGTACTCCGAAGTGCTCCAGGACTCCACCTTCGAGCTGTTCGACGCCGGCAAGCTGGACTTCGCCTCAGGCAGCGCCATCGTGTTGTCGGCGGCCCGCGGCGCCCAGGTGTTCGGCGACTTCGAGCGCTACAAGGAGCGTCTGGTGCTGCGTCCGCAGGAAATCTCCAACCATCCGGAAGTGTCGCGCCGGCTCGGCATCATCGGCATCAACACCGCCCTGGAGTTCGACATCTACGGCAACGTCAACTCCACCCACGTCGGCGGCACGCGGATGATGAACGGCATCGGCGGCTCCGGCGACTTCGCCCGCAGCGCGCACACCTCGATCTTCGTCACCAAGTCGATCGCCAAGGATGGCGCCATTTCCAGCGTGGTGCCGATGGTCGGCCACGTCGACCACACCGAGCACGACGTCGACATCCTGGTCACCGAGCAGGGCCTGGCCGACCTGCGCGGCCTGGCGCCGCGCGAGCGGGCCCGGGCGATCATCGACAACTGCGTGCACCCGGACTACCGCGCGGCGCTGAACGACTACTTCGCGCGCGCCTGCGCCCGCGGCGGGCAGACCCCGCACCTGTTGGGCGAGGCGCTGTCCTGGCACCTCAACCTGGAGGAGCGCGGCCACATGCTGAAGGCCGGCTGAGCCGGGCAAGACTTTCCTCGCAATACCGACCCGGCCGCAGCCCGTGGATCCCTCCAGGCTGCGCTCGACGTCGGTGCCTTGGCCGGATCGGGAGCCTTCCCGGTCCGGCTTTTTTTTGTCGCCGCGGCCCGTGGCGCCGATCTGCCGTGCAAGAGGCATGACAGTGCCGGCGTCTTTCGCGGCATGGCGGCGGTCGAGAAGGCGGGCAGGCCCGTTCCTGACTGGCCGGTGGCCCCTTCATGCTTTGGTCTAGTGGGGAGGGGGGGCGAAACTTTGTATAAGCCCCAGCGACGGTAAGTAGTTCACCCGCATTCCTCTCTACTAATAACTACAATGTTCGAGGTTTCCCCGCATGTACTCCGAGCGTATCCGCTTGGCTTCCCTGCATGACAAGGTCATGAGCGCAGCCGAAGCCGCTTCCCTGATCAAGGATGGCATGACTGTCGGCATGAGCGGTTTCGCCTGCGCCGGCGACGCCAAGGCCGTGCCCTTCGCCCTGGTCGAGCGCACCAGCCACGAGCCCCTGAGCATCAGCCTGATCACCGGCGCCAGCATCGGCAACGGCCTCGACAAGCTGATGGCCGAGGCCGGCCTGCTGGCCCGGCGCATGCCGTTCCAGGCCGACCCGGCCCTGCGCAAGGCGATCAACGAGGGCAAGGTCATGTTCATCGACCAGCACCTCTCCGAAACCGTCGAGCAGATGCGCAGCAATCAGCTCAAGCGGCCGGACGTCACCGTGGTCGAGGCGGTGGCGATCACCGAGGACGGCCATATCGTGCCGACCGCCTCGGTGGGCAACTCGGCCAACCTGGCGCTGTTCGCCGACCAGGTGATCGTCGAGATCAGCCTGCGCTACGGCACCAACCTGGAAGGGCTGCACGACATCTACATCCCGCCGGAGCGTCCGGAGCGCTCGCCGATTCCGCTGGTGCGCCCGGACCAGCGCATCGGTGCCACGGCGATCCCGATCGATCCGGCGCGGATCGCCGCCATCGTCATCAGCGAGTACAGCGACTCGCCGTCCAACGTGCTGCCGGCGGACGGGGAGACCCAGGCGATCGCCGACCACCTGATCGGCTTCTTCGCCAACGAGGTGGAAGCGGGACGCCTGCCGCGCAACCTGGGGCCGCTGCAGGTCGGCGTCGGCTCCATCGCCAACGCGGTGATGGCCGGCCTGGTCGATGCGCCCTTCGAGAACCTCAGCATGTACTCGGAGGTGCTGCAGGACTCCACCTTCGAGTTGTTCGACGCCGGCAAGCTGGACTTCGCCTCGGGCAGCTCGATCGTTCTCTCCGCGGCCCGCGGCGCCCAGGTGTTCGGCGACTTCGAGCGCTACAAGGCACGCCTGGTGCTGCGCCCGCAGGAAATCTCCAACCACCCGGAAGTGGCCCGCCGCCTCGGCATCATCGGCATCAACACCGCCCTGGAGTTCGACATCTACGGCAACGTCAACTCCACCCACGTCGGCGGCACGCGGATGATGAACGGCATCGGCGGCTCCGGCGACTTCGCCCGCAACGCCCAGTTGGCGATCTTCGTCACCAAGTCGATCGCCAAGGACGGGGCCATCTCCAGCGTGGTGCCGATGGTCAGCCACGTCGACCACACCGAGCATGACGTCGACATCCTGGTCACCGAGCAGGGCCTGGCCGACTTGCGCGGCCTGGCACCGCGCGAGCGGGCGCGGGCGATCATCGACAACTGCGTGCACCCGGACTACCGCGCGGCGCTGGAGGACTACTTCGCACGCGCCTGCGCCCGCGGCGGCCAGACCCCGCACGTGCTGGAGGAAGCCCTGTCCTGGCACATCAACCAGGAGCGACGCGGCCACATGCTGACGACCGCTTGAAGATGCAGGTCCGCCGGAACTGAGCGGGCCGGCTGCCGGCCCGCTCAGTTCCGGCGCACCGGCGAGGCGGGCGCGAGCGGGGCGACGCTCATCGAGCGGATGACGGCGAGCCCGTCGAACGCCTCGGCGGTGATGCCGTTCGCATCGTTCGCGCCGTACACGACCGCGCTCAGCGCGTGCTCGTCGCCGTTCACGAACATTTCGACCGAAGTGCGGTCGACGATGTCGTCGAGATCGACGGCGCCATCCCGTGGCCGGACGCGAATCGTGCGCCCGTGCTGGTACACCTCGGTCAGTTGGTCGGCGATCGCATCGTGGTCGCGGACGATGAATGCCGTTTCAGTGGTGAAGTCGTAGCCAATGGTCGTGAAGTGCGTGCCGTCGGTCTTGAGCTTCAATCGCACCTCCCGGGCCGGCTGGAGCGGATCCTGAGCAATCGAGGCGCGCAACCGGTACGCGGCACTCGTTGGCTGCGGCACCTCCCAGGTCTCGCCATGGCCGATCTGCAACTGCTCGATGCGGGCCTGTTCGCCCTCGAGCGTGCCGATCGTGTCGATCGGGCGCGAGCTGAGCGTGAGCCGGCCGTCGATGTTCTTCAGGTGCAGCTCGCGCACGAGCGAAAGGTGGCTGCCGCCCCATTCGCCGGCGGGAAGCCGGCGGGCATAGTCCCAGTTGTTCGCCCAGCCGACGGCGTACCGGGTACGCAGTTGCTCTTCGGCGGTCTGCCGTGGATCGGTCCAGGTGACGGCGGCGTAGAAGTCCGACCCGTTGTCGAGCCACTGGGGTTCGGCCTGATCGGGGTGGAAATTCGTTCCGTCCCACTCTCCGGTCCAGTAGGCATACCCGGAATTCATGCCGTAGTTGAAGCCGTTCGCGCCGGTCGCCAGCACCCAGGTCGTGCGCGACGGGTCGCCCTCGATCGACATGCGAAACAGCTCCGGGCACTCCATGATGCCCAGGTCGTCGCGCTCGAACCCCGACAGGTAGGTCCATTCCTTCAGGTTCGCGGAGGTGTAGAAACCGATCTTGTGCGGCTCGGAGATGAGCATCAGCCAGCGCGAATGCTCCGCGTCCCAGGTGATTTTCGGGTCGCGAAAGTCCCCGCCGCCCGCCGGATTGCGCATGATGGGGTTGCCTTCATACTGCTCGAAGGTGTAGCCGCCGTCGGTGGAGTAGAACAGCGACTGAGTCTGCACGGCATCCAGTTGCTGTGTCGCGACGACAACGATCGCGCCGGCACCGAACCCGGCCGTGTCGTTCACGTCGATGACAGCACTGCCGGACTGGATGTCGCCATCGCCGCGCGTGTACTTGTGGATCGCCACACTCTCATCGAACCAGTGCACCAGGTCGGTCGAGGTGACATGGTACCACTCGGTACCGTTCCCGTTCGGGTAATCCTCATTGTAGAGGTAGTACAGGTGCCAGCGACCATCGAGGAAAAATGGCCGCTGCGGATCGTTCATCCAGCCGCTCGCTGGCGTCAGATGCACCTCGGGGCGCAGTTCGCCGAGCCCCTCGGCGCTCACCTGTGAGGCGACGACGGAGTCGCTCTCTTCAGCGGCAACGAGTGGGGCGATGCCGGCGGTGAGCATGGTTGCGACGGCTGCCACGACGATGCGCAGCCATCCTCGGGGCACGGTGGGTCGGAATCGCTTGAAGATCATGGGGAATGCTCCTTTCGCTCCATCGACTGGGCTTCATGCATTGAGGTCATGCATAACTGATTGATTTACAAGGATACTTTTGTACCCCATGAGCGGGGTGGCATCAAGCGATCATTGCGGCGTGGCTACCCTTCCTATTCCAGGCTCAATCCAGGCCGCCGCCTTCGCAGCCGGGACCTTTGGCCGATTTGTGATACCGTTTCGCAGCCCGTCAAGCGGTCGAGCGAGAGAGGAAGCCATGGACAACCGGGCCGGCGAGATGCAGATATTCGTCCGGGTAGTGGATACCGGCAGCTTTTCCGAGGCCGCGCGCCAGTTGCTGGCCAGCCCGTCGACCATCAGCAAGCTTGTCCTGCGCATCGAGCAGCGGCTCGGGGTGCGTCTGCTCGAGCGCTCCACCCGCCGGCTGGCGCTGACCGACGAGGGCCGCCTCTACTACGAGCGTAGCCAGGCACTCCTCACCGAGCTCGACGACATCGAGCAGGCGCTCGCCAAGGGCGCGCGCCACGCCCGCGGTACCGTGCGGGTGAATGCCTCGGTGGGCTTCGGCATCTGGGGAATCGAGCCGCTGCTGCCGGCCTTCTGGGAGGCCCATCCGGACATCCTGGTGGACCTGTCGCTGTCCGACGACCTCGTCGATCTCTATCTGGAACGCACCGACATCGCCTTCCGCATCGGTGCGCTGAGCGACTCGACACTGCGCGCGCGGAGGATCGGCGTTGCCCGGCGGCGGATGGTCGCCGCCCCGGCCTATCTGGAAAGGCACGGCGTGCCGGCCGGCATCGAGGACCTCGACCGGCACAACTGCCTGGGTTTCAATTTCCGCCGCGTCAGCCCGGTCTGGCCGCTGCGCCAGGGCGGGCGCATCGTCGACCGCATGGTGCGCGGCAACCTGCTGGCCAACAATGGTGAAACGGTTCGCCGCCTGGCCATCGCCGGGGCCGGCATCGCCCGGCTGGCCGACTTCCACATCGACCGCGACATCGCCGCCGGGCGGCTGGTGGAGGTGCTCGCCGAGAGCGGCCATGACTGCGAGGAGGTCCATGCGCTCTACCCGGGCGGGCGGCACGTGCCCCAGCGGGTGCAGGTGTTCCTCGACTTCATGGTCCCGCGCCTGCAGGCGTTCATGAAGCGCCCGTGACCGGCTAGTGGCCTGTGCGGTTGGTTAACTCGAGTTCGGATGACCGGAGCTCCGAGACAAGGCGGCGCGACGAGTCGCAGCAAGGCTATGGCAAGGAGCGGCAACTCGGTATCGGGGCCTCGGGCGCCGAAATTGACTGATCGAACTGACCAAACAGGCCACTAACGCCCCTCGACCAGCGCCTTCAGCCGTTCCAGCCCGGCGCGATAGAAGTTCTCGAAGTTTGCGGCGATCTCGGCCTCGTCGACGCCTTCGCTGCGAAAGCGGCTGGACCAGGTCGCCTGCGCGCCAGCGGCACCATTGTCCCGGACCGCCATCTGCCCGACATACTCGGACACCGGGAAGGGACTCTCGAGCAGCGCATAGCTGTACTGCAACTCGCTGTCGCTGAATTCCAGCAGGCGTTCGACGATGATCTCGCCGTCGACCGTCTCCAGGCGGCGCAGGCGACCGCCGTCGTCGAGCCGGCTGCTGGCGATCGACTCGACCCAGCATGGCAGGAGATCGAACCCGCCGAGGATCGACCAGATCTGTTCGGCCGGACGGGCAATGCTTACGGAAACGCTTACTTCGATCATTTTTTCGGTTCCTTGGTGATTCGCTGGAGGTTTTCCTGCGCCGGCAGTATCGCCGCGACGAGCCGGCGAGGAAACCGGGCCGCAGCGGAGGGCCGCCTTCAGACCCTGGGCCGTGGCGGGAATTTCCTTGGGTTTTGCCGGGCGCTGGAATTAGTCTGCGGCCATCCGGCGGGCCCTGCCGCCGGAGTGTCCACTACCGGAACAGGATGATCCGATGACTTCACTCGAAATCATGTTGCTCGTGATCGCAGGAGGTTTCCTGCTGCTCGGAGTCGGCTTCGCCAATCGCGCGCAGGGCTGGGGCGTCGCGCTGATCGCCTTCGGCTGGCTGTGCATGCTGTCGACCGTGGCCTACAAGATGTACCTCACCTTCGGCTGAGAGCCGAAGGTGAGCGGATTCACTTCATGTCGCGGATGGTCAGGACGTCGTCCTTGTTGACCCGCACTCGGCTGCCGTCGAAGCGCTCGAGCTCGTAGAAGCCGGTTTCCGCATCGTACTCCGGGCTATCCACGGCTTGGAGTTCGCGGCTGTCCTTGAGGGTGCCGGAGCCCCCGGTGGAGTTGCTGTCCTGGTTCCAGTCCACTCATGAATGCCGTCCGAAGCCGTGGGCGGACTGTTGTCCGCTACTGCAGCGACTTGCGCAGGCGAGCCAGGGCGCCGACGAAGAACAGGCCGCCGATCAGCGCGATCGCCAGCAGCGACGGCCAGACGATGGCCAACTCCGCGCCACGGAAAAGTATGGCCTGGGCCAGCTTGATGAAGTGGGTGGTGGGGGCGACCAGCATGATGTCCTGCACCGTCTCGGGCATGCTCTCCCGCGGGGTTCTGCCGCCGGAGAGGATCTGCAGCGGCATCAGCGTGAGGATGATCAGCAGACCCAGCTGCGGCATGGAGCGGGCCACGGTGCCGAAGAAGATGCCCATCGAGGTGACGGCGAACAGGTGCAGCACGGTGCCGGCGAGAAACAGCGTCATCGAGCCCTGCAGCGGAACCTCCAACCACTCCTCGACGATCAGGCGCAGGGATAGGATCGCGGCGGCCAGCACCACCACGCCCATGGACCAGACTTTGGCCAGCATGATCTCCAGCGGGGTGACCGGCATCGCCAGCAGGTGCTCGATGGTACCGTGCTCGCGCTCGCGAATCAGCGCCGCGCCGGTGAGGATGATCGCCAGCATGGTGATCTGGTTGGCCACCTCGTTCAGCGCGCCGAACCAGGCGCTCACCAGGTTGGGGTTGTATTCCATGCGCACCACCGCCTCCACCGCCGGGATCTCCACGCTGCGGTAGCGCCGGACGAACTCGGCGACCTCCTCGGTGATGATTCGCTGGATGTGCCCGGCGCCGGTGAAGGCCTGGCTGACCTGGGTGGCATCGACGTTGAGCTGGATGGTCGGGGTGCGTCCGGCCAGCAGGTCCTGCTGGAATTTCGGCGGGATGTTCAGGGTGAAGGTGTAGAGCCCGGCGTCCATGCCGCTGTCCATCGCGGCAGTGTCGATGTACTGCGGCGGCAGGAAGTAGGGTGCCTGGAAAGCGTCGACGATGCGGTGGGAGGCCTGCGAGCGATCCTCGTCGACCACCGCCAGGGTGGCGCGGTAGGGGGTTTCCGGCAGGCTGGTGGCGCTGGAATACACGCCCATGGTGAAGGAGTAGAGGATCAGCAGCAGCAGCGCCGGGTCGCGGTACAGGCTGCGCAATTCCTTGAGGCCGAGCTGCAGGATGTTGGAGAGTTTGCGGGCGAGCCTGCGCATGTCAGCGCTCCTGTTGGCGCAGTCCCGCGACGCTGATCAGAGTCAGCACCGGAACGGTCAGCAGCAGGGGAACGAAGTAGGGCCAGAGTTCCGCCAGGCCCAGGGCCTTGTTGAACACGCCGCGGCTGATGGTGAGGAAATGGGTGGTCGGGTAGAGCTGGCCGATCAGCGCGCCCGGCCCCTCCATGGCCGACACCGGCTGGAACAGCCCGGAGAACTGGATGGCCGGCAGCAGGGTGGCGATGGCGGTGCCGAAGATGGCGGCGATCTGGCTCTTCAGTACCGAGGACATCAGCAGGCCCAGGCCGGTCGAGCAGGTCACGTAGAGCAGCGCGCCGATGCTCAGGGCCGGCAGGCTGCCTTTGAGCGGCACGCCGAAGAAGAGGGTGGCGAGCGCCACCAGCATGGCGAAGTTGACCATGCCCAGGCCGATGTAGGGCAACTGCTTGCCGATCAGGAACTCCAGGCGGGTCACCGGGGTGACGTAGAAGTTGACGATCGAGCCCAGCTCTTTCTCGCGCACCACGCCGAGGGCGGTGAGCATCGCCGGGATCATCATCAGCAGGATCGGGATCATTGCCGGCACCATGGCCGGCAGGCTCTGCACGTCGGGGTTGTAGCGGTAGCGCACGGCGACCTCCGCCTGGGCGCCGACGGCGGGCTGGGGCGACTCCCGGGCGAGGCGCTGCAGGAAATTCGCATGGATGCCTTGCACATAGCCCTGGATGGTGTCGGCGCGGGTCGGCATCGCGCCGTCGATCCAGAAGGCCACCTGCGGCCGGGCGCCGCGCTTGAGGTCGCGGGCGAAGTTCGGCGGGATCTCGATCGCCAGGCCGATCTCGCCGCTGCGCATGCGCGTCTCGAGATCCTCGTAGCCGGTCAGTGGCGCCTTCTCGATGAAGTAGCGCGAGCCGGACACGTCCAGGCTGTAGCTCTGGCTGGTGGTGGTCTGGTCGTGGTCGAGTACGGCGAAGGTCAGGCGCTCCACGTCCATGTTGATCCCGTAGCCCATGATGAACATCAGCATCGCCGTGCCGAGCAGGGCGAGAGTGGCGCGGAGCGGGTCGCGGCGCAGCTCCATGGCCTCGCGGCGGCTGTAGCTGAGCAGGCGGTGCAGGCTGAAGCGGGCGTTGCCGATATTGCCGGCGCTTTCCACCGGCGTCGTCGCGGGGGCCGGCGTCGCGACAGGCGTGATCTGATCGGCGGCGTCCTCGAGGTAGGCGATGAAGGTTTCCTCCAGCGTCGGCAGGCCGCGCTTGTCCATCAGCGCCTGCGGGGTGTCGCTGTCCAGTACCTTGCCGGCGTGCATCAACGAGATGCGGTCGCAGCGCAGCGCCTCGTTCATGAAGTGGGTGGAGATGAAGATGGTCACCCCTTCCTCGCGGGACAGTTGGATCAAGAGCTCCCAGATGCCGTCACGGGCGATGGGGTCGACCCCCGAGGTGGGTTCGTCGAGGATCAGCAGTTCGGGCCGGTGGATCACCGCCACGGCCAGCGACAGGCGCTGGCGGATGCCCATCGGCAGATCGCCCGGCAGGTTGTCGAGTTCCCCGCCGAGGCCGAAGCGCTCGACCATCGCGGCGATGCGTGCTTCCCGCTCGGCGGCCGGGACGTGGAACAGCCGGGCGTGCAGGTCGAGGTTCTGTCGCACGGTCAGCTCGCCGTAGAGGGAGAAGGCCTGGGACATGTAGCCGACCCGCTGGCGCACCCGCAGGTCGCCCGCATCCACCGGTTGGCCGAACAGCAGCGCCTGGCCCTCGCTGGCCGGCAAGAGGCCGGTGAGCATCTTCATGGTGGTGGTCTTGCCGCAGCCGTTGGAGCCGAGAAAACCGAAGATCTCTCCGCGCCCGATGCGGAAGTTCACGTGATCGACCGCGACGAAGTCGCCGAAGCGCATGGTCAGGCCGTGGGCTTCGATGGCAACGCCATCGCTGCGCGTGCGCGGCGGAATGACCAGCGCACGGTGGCCGCGGCGCCGCTCTTCCGGCAGCAGGGCGATGAAGGCTTCTTCCAGGCTGGTGCCGGTGGTGCGTGCGAGCAGTTCGGCCGGCGAACCGCTGGCCAGCACCCGTCCGCCGTCCATCGCCGCCAGCCAGTCGAAGCGCTGCGCCTCGTCCATGTAGGCGGTGGCGACCAGCACGCTCATCCCCGGGCGGTGCTGGCGGATACGCTCGATCAGCTCCCAGAACTGGGTGCGCGACAGCGGATCGACGCCGGTGGTCGGCTCGTCGAGGATCAAGAGGTCGGGGTCGTGGAGCAGCGCGCAGCACAGCCCGAGCTTCTGCTTCATACCGCCGGAGAGCTTGCCCGCCGGACGTTCGGCGAAGGGGGCCAGGCCGGTGCTGGCTAGCAGATCGGCGATGCGCCGGCGGCGCTCTGCGGCAGCCTGGCCGAACAGGCGGCCGAAGAATTCGAGGTTTTCGAAGACGGTCAGGGTGGGGTAGAGGTTCTTGCCCAGGCCCTGGGGCATGTAGGCGATGCGCGGGCAGACCGCGCGGCGGTGGACGGGGTCGGCCATGTCGCCGCCCAGCACCTGCACGCTGCCTTCCTGGATCTGCCGGGCGCCGGCGACCAGCGCCAGCAGGCTGGACTTGCCGACCCCGTCCGGGCCGATCAGTCCGGCCATGCAGCCGGCCGGGAGCGTCAGGTCGAGCTCGTCCAGCGCGCGGGTCTGGCCATAGCGCAGGCCGACCTTCGCTAGCCGTGCGACGCTGTTCATGGGCTCACGTTGACCTGCAGGTGGGTGGGCCATTCGGCCGCTGAGTCGAGCTTCACGTAGGCCCGGCCGGGCAGGCCGGTCTTGACCTGCTCCAGGTGTTTTTCCAAAAGCTGCGGGTCGATCCGCGCCTTGATGCGGAACATCAGCTTCTCCCGCTCGCTCTCGGTCTCCACGGTCTTCGGGGTGAACTGGGCGACGCTGGCGACGTAGCTGATCCGGGCCGGGATCACGTAGCCCGGCGCAGCGTCCACCACCAGGTGGGCATCGCTGCCCAGGGCTACCCGGCCGGCATCGCGGGTGGGCAGGAAGAAGGTCATGTAGACGTCGGTCAGATCGACCAGGTTGAGCACCTTGCCGCCGGCGGCGAGCACCTCGCCCGGTTCGGCCACCCGATATTGCACCCGCGCCAGGCGGTCGGTCTTCAACTGGCTGTCGTCGATATCCGCCTGCAGGCTGGCCACGCTGGCCCGGGCGGCCTCCAGGGCGGATTCTGCCTCGACCACCTCGGAGCGGGCCGCGGCGATCGCCGCCTGCGCCGAATGCACTTGTGCGCGCGCCGCGGTCAGCGCGGCGCGGGCGCTCTGCATGTTGGCCCAGTCGTCGTCGAGTTGCTGGCGGGCCACCGCGTTGCGCCTGACCAGCGCGTCGGTGCGGGCGAAGCGCTTCTCGGCGGCGCTCAGCTCAGCCTGGCGCTGCTGGACCACCGCCTCGGCGGTGGCCTCTTCGCTCTCGCGCTGGTTGACCCGGGCGCGGGCGGTGAGGATGGCGCTCTCGGCCTGGCGCACCTGCGCCCGGGCCTGGTTCAGCTGGGCTTCGAGCACTTGGGTGTCCATGCGCGCGAGGATCTGCCCGGGCTGGACGAAATCGCCCTCGTCCACGGCGATTTCCGCGACGCGCCCGGCCAGCTTGGTGGCCACGTCGATTTCGGTGGCCTCGATGCGTCCGTTGCCGCTGGCGAAACCCTCGCCGAGGCCGTCCGGGCGCAGTTCGGTCCAGGCCAGGAGAGCCAGGCCCGCCAGAACCACGAAGGCCATCAGGCCCCTGACCAGCAATTTCCTTCGCTCCTGCTTCATCCTCGCTTCCTTGGCGGCGCACCGGGGCGGCGGCGTGCCTGCTCTCCCTGCGCGCCAGTATATCGGCAGCCGGCGGCCTCCGATTGACCGGAGTGCCGCACGGGGGGCGATGCGCGGAGTCTGCGGCCGCTCAGTTGCGGCTGGAGGCGCTGAAATTTTCGATCAGTTGCAGATAGTTGGCCCGCACGTAGTTGTCGCGCTTTTTCAGGCGCAGCCAGCTCATGCTGCCGCGGACCTGTTCCAGCGACTCGAGCTGCCTCCTGCCCAGCCAGGCCTCGAGTTCCGCGAGCAGGGTGCGCACGTAATCGGGGCCGTGACGCAGGATGGCGGCGGTGGTCATCACAGTGTCGGCGCCGGCCAGCAGGTACTTCACCACCTGCTCGACGTTCTCCACGCCGCCGGAGGCGGCCAGCGAGCCCTTGATCCGTCCGGCCAGCAGGGCGATCCACTGCAGCGGCAGACGGATTTCCCGAGCACTGCTCAGCTCCAGTTCGCTGGACAGCTCCATGCGCTGCAGGTCGATGTCCGGCTGCAGGTAGCGGTTGAAGATCACCAGGCCGTCGGCGCTGGCCTCCGTCAGGCGGCTGGCCATGTTGCCGATGGAGCTGAAGTAGGGCGGCATCTTCACCGCTATCGGAATCTTCACCGTCTGGCGCACGTTGCTCAGCACGTCGAGGTAGCGCTGCTCGACCGCCGCGCCGGACTCCAGCGGATCGACCGGCACGAAATACAGGTTGAGCTCCAGAGCGTCGGCGCCGGCTTCCTCCAGCAGGGCGGCGTAGCGGGTCCAGTTAGTGGCCGAGGCGCCGTTGAGGCTGGCGATGATCGGCACCGACAGCTCGGCCTTGGCGCGCATGATCAGCGCCAGATGGCACTCCGGGATCAGCCCGTAGGGGCCGCCGTCGACCGGCGCGAGGAACTCCGGCCCGTCGGCGCAGGCGGCGCTGATGCTGTCGTAGTCGCTGGCGCCGGCCTCCAGCTGTTCCTGGAACACCGAGGGCAGCACGACCGCGCCGATCCCGGCGTCGTCCAGCCGGCGCAAGTGATCGAGTTCGGCGTTTTGCGGCGAGGCCGAGGCAATCAGCGGATTGCGTAGGGACAGGCCCAGATAGGTGGTGGTCAGGTTCAAGGCTCGACTCCCGGGTTCAACATGGCAACCTGTTCAGGCCCTCAGATATCCAGGCAGATCTTCCCGAAATGCCGCCCGCTTTCCTCGTGCCGGAAGGCGTCGACCATTTCCGACAGGGGAAAGTGGCGATCGATGACCGGCCGCATGCCCGTCGCTTCGATGGCCCGGACCATGTCCTTCTGCTGACGGCGGCTGCCGACGATCAGCCCCTGCAGGCGCAGTTGCCGGGTCAGCGCCATGGCCAGCGGCAGGTGGGCCGATAGCCCGGAAAGGATGCCGATCACCGCGATGTGCCCACCGATGCGCGCGGCCGTCATCGATTGTTCCAGCGTAGCCGGTCCGCCCACCTCGATGACGTGGTCGACGCCACGTCCGTCGGTCAGGCGGCGCACCGTCTCTCCCCAGTGTTGATCCTTGCGGTAGTTGATCAGATGGTCCGCGCCCAGGGCTTCCAGGCGGGCGAGCTTGTCGTCGCTGGAGGAGGTGGCGATGACCGTCGCCCCGGCCAGCTTGGCGAACTGCAGGGCGAACACCGAAACCCCGCCGCTGCCCTGCACCAGCACGGTTTCGCCAGGCTTCAGGGCGCCGTCGGCCATCAGGGCGCGCCAGGCGGTCAGGCCGGCGGTGGTCAGGGTCGCCGCCTCGGCGTGGCTCCAGCCCCGCGGCGCATGGGTGAAGGCGCTCGCCGGCATGGTCACCTGCTCGCGGGCGAAGCCGTCGATGCCGTCGCCCGGCACCGTGGCAAAGCCCTCGACCTCGGGTTCGCCGTCCAGCCAGGAGGGGAAGAAGGTACTGACCACCCGATCGCCAAGCTTGAATTCGCTGACGCCGCTGCCCACTGCAAGGACTTCGCCCGCGCCATCCGACAGGGGAATGCGCGGCTCGCTCGGGCCCCAGGCGCCGCTGACCACCAGGTAGTCGTGGTAGTTGAGCGAGCTGGCACGGATGCGCACGACGATCTCGCCGGTCTTCGGCTCGACCGGTGCGCAGCTTTCCAGGACGACATGCTCGAAGCCGCCGCCGGGCTGTACACGGATGGTCTCGATGCTCATGTCTTTCCTCGCTGGCTGAATGTGGGATGGTGCACCCTTCTCCACGGGTCAGTATTGCCGCCGAGCAGTGTGAATGCTGGAGGGTAGCCCAGGCCTCAGAGGTTCGGTAGGCAAGTGTGGAGCCTGGGCGGTGGACTGTTTTTGCGTGCGGACCTTGACCGTTGCGCAATGCCTCACCTTACTTATTTGGGGTAGGGCAGGCCGATGGTCGTTCCTCTTTTGTCCAGCACTTCGCAAGAGGGGCTGGAGAGGCCTTTGCAGCTCGGCAGGCCTCTGGCTGGAAGCAAAAGAGGACCTTGGGCATGGAGCCAATAAACGAGCGCGATTCTTGTTTTGAAGAAAAGCGAAAGGAGGAAGCGGGTGAGCGCAGCCGTTGCGATGTCATTTTCACTCGCTGTCTCGAAGTGGGGATGATCCTGGTGTACGGCACCGCTTTTCTGGGATTGCTCTTCTGATGTCCCGCTTCGGCCACGCGTTCTTCGACCATGGACGAATGGCTTGAGTTCGTTGCGGGACGCTATATATACGCTCGGCTCCGGCCGGCTGGCCCGCAGCCTCCGGCTGCTCGCCAGACCCGGTCGGTAGAGCCGCTCCATCAGGCCGCCACGGAGGGCGTCATATGTCAGTCAACAGCGTGTTTCTTCTAGTGCTTGCAGGCTGTGTCCTGTTCGCGCTCGGTCTCTATGTGGAGCGGCTGACGCGACCGCATGCAGCCGAGGCGGAGGTAAAGCCCGAGCTTCGCCGAATAGCGGGCTGAAAGCGATCCCATCCATCCGCTGGCGCCTCTGCGTTTTCTACTACCGGTCGGGGCGTTCGTTCGTGTGTGGGACTGCTCCATCGCTCGCCTTCCCCCGGTCACTCACGGGCGGAAATTGCTTCGATTGCGCCGCAGCGTATAAGCCATTGCCTACAAGGCTTGTAGGTCAGGCGCCCGCTGGAGTGGCAGCCAGACTGCCGCTTCTTATACAATCCATTGAAAATTTAGTGGTTTTCATGTTTTCCCTGGCGCAGCCATGACGCAAAGGCGGAACCTCGCCGTCTTGTCCGATTCGGACTGTGCGCTAATATCTTCCTCAGTGTCGACGGAGTGATACAGGCCGGAAAGGATGACGGCCAGCGACTTCGCTGGATGACGAATCATCAGGACGATGAATCAGGAAAAAAGGAAAAAGGAAAAAGAGTAGGCGAGGTTATCCTCGCCTCTTTTTTTGCATGCAAAAAGTGGACACGCTGCCAGCGGCGGATAGTTGGACAGTCAGTCGATGTCGATACGTGTATTCCTGATGATCTGGACGCTATGGCTATCCGGGCCGGCCAAAGCTATAGAACTGCGCTTCGTCACCGGTGAGTTCCTGTCTTTCGACTTTTCTGCCAAGGAATCTTCCGGTAGGGCGAAAGCTCCAGTTCCCCGCGGCCCCTTCGTTGAGACGGTGCAGGCGGTCTGTGCCCATATCCACTTCGACTGTCCGATCGACCTGGTGCCCTGGCGCCGCTCCCAGGCGATGCTCGAGCAGGGGCTGACCGATGCCGTCTTCGCCGTCATTCCCACCCATGAAAGGGCGGTGGATTTCCTCTTCACTCCGGTGCTGATCGACTCCAGCCTCGATCTGTACGCCCATCGCTCCAATCCCGCGAAGGGCTGGCAGTCTGAGGGCGGCGGCCGTAGCGACTTTCACACGCTGGGTCCTTCTAACACGTCTAATTTGGTAAGCCAGCACCTGCAGGGCGTCGCCTCAGCGCATGTTCATCTGGAAGCCGACAACCTGCGCCTGATGCGCAAGCTCGATGCAGGGCGTTTCGGCGATGGCATGGTGGTCATGAACCCCAACATCGCCCGACGCTTGATCGAGCAGCACAAGCTGCACAACGTCCGCGAGGTCGGCCTGTTCAAGGAGGTAGGCTACGCCATCGCCTTCTCCCGCGAGCGGGTTTCGTCCGAAAAACTCCGGGCCTTCGAGCAGGGCCTCGACGAGTTGATCGCCGAGGGTACGATCGCCGCCATTTTCCAGCGCTACCAGTTGGAGCTGGCCCCCTCCCTTCGGGAACGGGCTGCCCGAAAGGCGGGCGCCGCCGCGCCCGCCGCGCCCGCTGCGCCGGAGGAGCCGTGCGAGTGCCTCCTCCACGACGGCTAGAGGAACACGGTAGCGACGTCCACCGAGGAATGCCGACCTACTGCCCGGTAGTGGCTCGCCAGCCACGCTATGGTCTGTGATCGGCCCTGGTCGCGGAGCATTTCCAGAAAGGGCTGGCTGGTGGTCATTTTCGATTCCGCGGCAAGCCGGCCCATCAGCGCATCGTCGGCGATCATGTGCAGGTGGGTCTGCTTCAGTCGTCGCTCCAGCCGGCCCAGGGGCAGCAGCGTGCGGGTGGCATGTTCGTGGGCGTGGGCGAAGCTGTGCATCTCGCGCAGGAAGGTGGATTTGAACGCCAGCTCCTGCGAGCGGCGGCGGATCTCTTCGACGCTGTGCGGTGTCTTGCTGTGGGCCATGGGGCTGAGCAGGACGAGCAGGATGTCGCTCGCATCGCATTCGTAGACCAACGGAAACACCGCCGGATTAGCTGAGAAGGCGCCGTCCCAGTACGGTTCGCCGTCGATCTCCACGGTATGGTGGAAGGCCGGCAGGCAGGCCGAGGCCAGCACGCAGGCCGCGCTCAGTTCATGGCTGCGGAACAGTCGCAGGCGGCCGGTGTTGGCATTGGTCGCGGCGATGAACAGCTCGAGCGGGCTTTCCGCGCGCAGGTGCTCGAAATCGACCAGCGAGACGAGGATGTCCCGCAACGGATTGACGTTCAGCGGATTGAGCTGGTGCGGTGAGAGTAGTTGGGTCCAATAGAGCATCATCCTGAGGCTGGTCGTCGGATGGCCGCTGCGGATGTTGGCGCCGGCGTTGAGCATGGGCGCGCTGCTGGCCACCGCCTGCCAGAAGTTGGCCAGCGCCTCCCGCGCGCCGTCGCGTCCGCCCTGCAGCAGGCCGTGGGCCAGCACGGTCGCGTTCATCGCCCCGGCGCTGGTGCCGCTGACGCCCGCGAAGTCGAGCCGGCCGTCCTCCAGCAGCGCGTCCAGGACGCCCCAGGTGAAGGCGCCGTGAGCACCGCCGCCCTGAAGGGCAAGGCTCACGGCAGAGCGCTTGTTGTGCGAACGAAAGAACATGGGCAGCTCCCTGCACTTGGAAAATGTCCGATTCAGACATGCAAAATCCGTTTCTTTCACCCGGCGACAAACTAGCACACTTCACTCCGGTGGCGGGGTGTCCAGCAGTGGTGCCAGCAGCGCGCGCATGCTGCGCCAATGGGAGCCTTCCCAATACAGCCGCTGACAGGCGTCGCAGCCGAGAAAGCGCGAATAGAGGGCTGCAAGCCGCGGCGGCAGGCGCGGCCTGGCCTGTTCGGGGGCGATCTCGTGCAGCGGCAGGTTGCAGTGGATGCACAGGCTGAACGGCCGGGCGCTGCGTGCCAGGTCAAGGCGCTCGAACAGCTCGCGCAGCTGCAGCACTGGCTTCAGGGCATGCAGATAGCAGCCGCGGTCGACGATGCGCCGCTTGAGCAGCTCGCGGTCGCGGGTCAGTACGATGCGCTCCTGCTCTGCGGCGATGGCGGCGATCTGGCTGTCCTCGTAATGGTTGTCGTAGAGGGTGTCGAAGCCGCACATGCGCAGCAGGCGGGCCAGCCCACCGAGGTGGGCGTCGGCGATGAAGCGCAGCGTCCGCAGGGGATGGGCGTGTACCCGGAGCAGCGGGGTGATGTCCAGCGTCTCGAAGCGGGGGTAGATCGCCACCCGGTCGCCGTCGCGCAGCGGCCGTGTGAGGTCCGCCGATTCGCCGTTGACCAGCACCAGCTCCACCTCGGTGTGCGGCACGCCGAGCGCTTCGATCATATGCTTGACCGTTGCCGCCCGCGCGCAGGCACAGGTGAACGCCTGCCGCCGTCGCTCGAGCGGGAGGAAGTCGTTGAGCTCCTCGTAGAAGCGGAAAGTGGCGCTGACCATGCTGGACAGTATGGCAGCCGGGCCTGCGCCGGGCGCATGTTGCACGCCGCAGATCCGCCGGCAAGCAGGTAAGATCGCGGGGCGAGCGGCTCCGCCCAAGGGCCTTGCCGATACCGGAAGATCCAGTCCGCAGGGGAGACGAGCCGGTTTTTTCACGAGAACGAAGAGGTTCAGGAATGAGCGATATTGTCTTCATCACAGGGGCGACCTCCGGCTTCGGCCGCGCCGCCGCCCGCCGTTTAGCCCAGGCCGGCTGGTCGCTGGTGCTGACGGGCCGGCGCCTCGAGCGCCTGCAGGCTCTGCAGGAGGAGCTGAAGGACAGGGTTCCCGTGCACATTGCCGCCCTCGACGTGCGCGACGCCCAGGCCGTCCGGCAGGCGGTCGCGGCGCTGCCCGAGGGCTTCCGCCAGGTCAAGGTGCTGCTCAACAACGCCGGCCTCGCCCTGGCGCCGGAGGCGGCGCAGAAGGTGGCGCTGGAGGATTGGCACACCATGATCGACACCAACATCACTGGCCTGGTGAACATCACTCATGCGCTGCTGCCGACCCTGATCGCCACCGGCAAGGGCGCCAGCATCATCAACATCGGCTCGGTCGCCGGCCACTGGCCCTATCCGGGCGGTCACGTCTACGGCGCGACCAAGGCTTTCGTTCAGCAGTTCTCCTACAACCTGCGCTGCGACCTGCTCGGCACCGGTGTGCGGGTCACCGACATAGCCCCGGGGCTGGCGGAAACCGAGTTCACCCTGGTGCGCACCAAGGGCGATCAGGCGGCCTCCGACCGGCTCTATCGCGGCACTACGCCGCTGAGCGCCGAGGACATCGCCGAGCAGATCTTCTATGTCGCCAGCCTGCCGGCGCACGTCAACATCAACCGCCTGGAAATCATGCCGGTGCGCCAGGCCTGGTCGCCCTTCGCCATCGACCGCGACCCGGAGTGAGGAACCACGCCGCACGGCCCTGGCCACGGCGCGTTCCCGGCGGTTGTCCTTGAGTGGGAGCGGTCGGGCTCCCATAGTGAAGGTATGACGATCCCTCTCCAGCCGGACAGCCGCGGCGCGGTGCTGGCCGGTTTCCATCCGGCGCTGGCCGGCTGGTTCCTGCGCCAGTTTCCCGCGCCGACCCCGGCCCAGGCCGCGGCCTGGCCGTCGATTCGCGCCGGTCGCTCGACCCTGGTGGCCGCGCCCACCGGTTCGGGCAAGACCCTGACCGCCTTCCTCGCCGCCCTCGACGAACTGGTCCGCGAGGGCCTGGCCGCCGGCGGCAGCCTGCCGGACGAGACGCGGGTGGTCTACGTCTCGCCGCTCAAGGCGCTGTCCAACGACATCCGCCTCAACCTGGAAATCCCTTTGGCCGGCATCGCCGCGGAACTGGCGCGCCTCGGTCATCCGAAACTGGAAATCCGCAGCGCGGTGCGCACCGGCGACACCCAGCAGCGCGAGCGCCAGGCCATGCGCAAGCGCGCGCCGCACATTCTGGTGACCACCCCGGAATCCCTCTACGTGCTGCTCGGCTCCGCCTCCGGGCGGGCGATGCTGGCCAGCACCCGCAGCCTGATCGTCGACGAAATCCACGCGGTCGCCGACAGCAAGCGCGGCAGCCATCTGGCG
Organism: Azotobacter armeniacus; assembly: GCF_054779355.1. Taxonomy (NCBI): domain Bacteria; kingdom Pseudomonadati; phylum Pseudomonadota; class Gammaproteobacteria; order Pseudomonadales; family Pseudomonadaceae; genus Azotobacter; species Azotobacter armeniacus. The sequence goes on along the minus strand of NZ_BAAGYK010000156.1, from coordinate 33,068 downwards.
CTGTCCATCGAACGCCTGCAGGCACTGTGCGAACGGCCGCTGCTGCGCGTCGGGCTGTCGGCGACGCAGCAGCCGATCGAGGCGGTGGCGCGCTTTCTGGTGGGCATTGATTCCCCCTGCACCATCGTTGACATCGGCCACCAGCGTCCCCGCGATCTGGCTCTGGAGGTGCCGCCGGTGCCGCTTGGCGCGGTGATGGCCAATGAGGTCTGGCAATCGGTCTACGACCGCCTCGCCGAGCTGGTCGAAGGCCATCGCACCACCCTGGTCTTCGTCAATACACGGCGTATGGTTGAGCGCGTCGCCCGGCACCTCTCCGAGCGCCTCGGCAATGCGGCGGTGGCCGCCCACCACGGCAGCCTGGCCCGGGAGCAACGCCTGGACGCCGAGCAGCACCTCAGGCGCGGCGAGTTGCGGGTGCTGGTCGCCACCGCCTCGCTGGAGCTGGGCATCGACATCGGCGAGGTGGAGCTGGTTTGCCAGATCGCCTCGCCGCGCTCCATCGCCGCCTTCCTGCAGCGGGTCGGCCGCGCCGGGCACCAGGTCGGCGGCGTTTCGAAGGGCCGTCTGTTCTCCACATCCCGCGACGATCTCATCGAGTGCGCGGCGCTGCTCGACTGCGTGCGCCGTGGCGAGCTGGACACGCTGCTCATCCCGCAGGCGCCGCTGGACGTGCTGGCCCAGCAGATCGTCGCCGAGGTGGCCTGCCGCGAGTGGTCCGAGGACGCGCTGTTCGCCCTGGTGCGCCGCGCCATGCCCTATGCCGGGCTGAGCCGCGAGCGCTTCGACGCCGTGCTGGGCATGCTCGCCGAGGGCTTCACCAGCCGCCACGGCGCCCGCGCCGCCTATATCCACCGCGACGCGGTGAGCCGCAGCCTGCGCGGCCGGCGCAACGCCGGGCTGACCGCGCTGACCTCGGGCGGCACCATCCCGGAGAGCGCCGACTACGCCGTGCTGCTGGAGCCCCAAGGGCTCGCCATTGGCACGGTCAACGAAGACTTCGCGGTGGAAAGCCTGGCTGGTGACGTGTTCCAGCTGGGCAACGCCGCCTACCGCATCCTGCGCATCGAGCCGGGCCGCGTGCGGGTGGAGGACGCCCGCGGCCAGCCGCCGAACATCCCCTTCTGGCTCGGCGAGGCACCGGGGCGCAGCGATGCGCTGTCGGCCGGCGTGGCGCGTCTGCTCGGGGAGGTGGAGCAGCGCCTGACGGAGGCGCTGGTCGACGGCTCGCCCCTTGCCCCGGCCATCGCCTGGCTAACCGGCACGCTCGGCCTCGACGAGCCCGCCGCCCGGCAGATCGTCGAATACCTGGCCACCGCCCGCGCCGCCCTGGGTGTGCTGCCGACCCGGAACTGCCTGGCGATGGAGCGCTTCTTCGACGAATCCGGCGGCGCCCAGCTGGTCATCCATTCACCGTTCGGCAGCCGCCTCAACCGCGCCTGGGGCCTGGCCCTGCGCAAGCGCTTCTGCCGCAGCTTCAACTTCGAGCTGCAGGCTGCCGCCGGCGAGGACGCCATCGTCCTCTCGCTGTCCACCAGCCACAGCTTCCCGCTGGCCGACGTCTGGCGCTTCCTGCACTCGAACTCCGCTGAGCGGGTGCTGATCCAGGCGCTGCTCGATGCGCCGCTGTTCGGCGTGCGCTGGCGCTGGGTCGCCAGTACCGCGCTGGCCCTGCCGCGCATGAGCGGCGGGCGCAAGGTGGCGCCGCAGCTGCAGCGGATGAGGAGCGAGGATCTGCTGGCCAGGGTGTTTCCCGATCAGCTGGCCTGCCTGGAAAACATCGTCGGCGAACGGGAGATTCCCGATCACCCGCTGGTGGTGCAGACCCTTGACGACTGCCTGCACGAGGCGATGGATGCCGAGGGCTGGCTGGCCCTGCTGCGGCGCATGGAGCGCGGCGAGGTGCGCTTGGTCGAGCGCGACCTGCCGGCGCCCTCGGCCCTGGCGGCGGAGATCCTCAACGCGCAGCCCTATACTTTTCTCGACGACGCCCCGCTGGAGGAGCGGCGCACCCAGGCGGTGCTCGCCCGGCGCTGGAGTGACCCGGAATCCGCCGCCGACCTCGGCGCGCTGGACTCGACGGCCATCGCCGCGGTCGGCGAGGAGGCTTGGCCGCAGCCGCGCGATGCCGACGAGATGCACGAGGCGCTGATGAGCCTGGCCGGTGTCAGCGAGCGTGAGGCGCGGCACAACGAGGGCTGGTCGGCCTGGCTGGCGGCGCTGGCCGGGGGCGGACGGGCCACGCGCCTGCAGGTGGCGCCGGAGGAAGCATTGTGGGTGCCGGTGGAGCGCCTGCCGTGCTGGCGGGCGATCTTCCCGGACGCGGCCATCGAGCCGCGCTTGAGCGTTCCGGCCGGTTTCGAGCGGCTGTGGCGCGAGGACGAGGCGCTGGTCGAGGTGGTTCGCGCCCGGCTCGGCGGCTGCGGCCCCCAGTCGCTGGAGCTGATCGCCGGTGTCCTGAGCCTGCCGGCCTCCGCCGTAGCGTCGGCGCTGGTCCGCCTGGAAGCTGAGGGCAGCGTGCTGCGCGGGCGCTTCACCCCGGGCGCGCCGGAGGAGGAGTGGTGCGAGCGGCACCTCTTGGCGCGCATCCACCGCTACACGCTCGGCCGCCTGCGTCGGGAGATCGAGCCGGTGCTGCGCGCCGACTTCCTGCGCTTTCTGTTCGACTGGCAGCGCGTGGCGGCGGATGCCCGCGGTCGCGGCCCCGAGGCGCTGGCGCGGACGCTCGAGCAGCTGGAGGGTTTCCAGGCCGCCGCCGGCGCCTGGGAAAGCGAGATCCTCACCCTGCGCAGCTTCGACTACAGCCCGGCCTGGCTGGACGAGCTGTGCCGCTCCGGGCGTGTGGTGTGGACGCGCCTGGCGGCCCGCCAGCGTTCGGCCGGCGGTCCGCTGCGCAGCACGCCCCTCGTGCTGCTGCCGCGCCGGGCATTGGCGACTTGGAGCGCGCTGGCCAGCGAGGTGCGGGAGCCCGAGCTGTCCCCGCGCGCGCAGCGGGTGCGCGAGGTGCTGGCCGGGCAGGGTGCGCTGTTCTTCGACGAGCTGATGCAGGAGGCGCACCTGCTGCGCAGCGAGCTGGAAAACGCCTTGGGCGAGCTGGTCGCTGTCGGTCTGGTGAACGCCGACAGCTTCGCCGGCCTGCGCGCCCTGCTGGCTCCGGCCGGCCGGCAGCGCGGGCGCGGCGGTCACCGTCTGCGTGGCGGCGCGCCGGTCGGCGGCATGTCGGAGGCTGGGCGCTGGGCCCTGCTGCGCCGCCTGCCGGCAGAGGAGGGGAACAGCCGCCTTGCGCCCGAGGCGCTGGAGCACCTCGCCCGGGTGCTGCTGCGTCGCTACGGCGTGGTGTTCTGGCGTCTGCTCGAGCGCGAGGCTGCCTGGCTGCCGCCCTGGCGCGATCTCTTGCGTATCTACCACCGCTTGGAGGCGCGCGGCGAGATCCGCGGCGGGCGCTTCGTCAGTGGCCTGGCCGGCGAACAGTTCGCCCTGCCCGAAGCGGTCGCCCTGCTGCGCGAGGTGCGAAGGCGCCCGGCGGACGGCAACCTGGTCTGCGTTTCGGCGGTCGATCCACTCAACCTCGCCGGCACCTTGCTGCCGGGGGACAAGGTGCCGGCGTTGGCCGGCAACCGCCTGCTCTACCGCGACGGCGTACCGGTCGCCGCGCTGATTGCCGGCCAGCCGGTGTATTGGCAGGAGTTAGAGGGGAAAGACGCGATTCTGGCGCGGGACAAACTGGTGCAGCGGCTGGCGTAGGATGCACAACAGGTTGTTTTGATAGGGTGGGATACGATTGCAGGCCTTTCTCACCAGTGGCGCGGTGGCCTGGTGGAAAATCGCTGCGCGAGTTTTCCGTCTTGCAACAGGATATGGGCGGGCCACGGAGGCCGCGGTGCGATAACTCAGAAGCGTTCGCGCCCACCCAGGTAGCGCCAGTGCCCCACCGGCAGCCTGGCCATGGCGAGGCGGCCGATGCGGATGCGCTTGAGGCCCAGCAGCTCGAGCCCGACGCTCCGGCACATGTGCTCGATCTGTCCGTCCTGCGGTGCCTTGAGGGCAAAGCGCAAATGCCTTTCGCTCTGCCAACTGACCTTGCACGGCGGCAGCGGCCGGCCATGGTAATCGAAATCATGGTTAAGCCTGGCCAGACCGCCGGCGATCAGCTTGCCGGCGACTTCGACGATGAACTCCTGCTCCAGCGTGCCGGCCTCTTCGCTCAGCTTGCGCAGCACGCCGCGCTGCTGGCTGAACACCTGCAGGCCGCTGGCGGCGGGCTCCAGCGGCAGCAGAGCGGTGATCCGCCTGAAGTGACGGAGGAGCGGGCGCTGCGGGCTGTGGTCGCTCTCCGCCCGGGTCGTCGGGCCAAGCCGCTGCAGCGCCTGCTCAAGGCTCTCGCCGGCCGGCTTGTGCAGCAGCAGGGTCACCGGTTCGACCGGCGCGGCCACGGCCTCCGGATGCAGGACGATCTCCTCGCTGCCGACCTTGAACTGCGGCTCCTCGACGATCTTACCGTCGACGCTGACCCAGCCGCCCTCGATATACAGCTCGGCTTCCCGGCGCGAACAATGGATCAACTCGACCAGGCGTTTGGACAGGCGGATGGAATCGGTCATGATTGGAGCACTCGGAGTCGGGCGGTCATTGTACTCGCTTGCGTGGCCGCAGAAGCTGCCCAGCCTGTGCCGGGCGTCCATCGCGAAAGGCCGCCGTAGCGCCAGCAACCCTCTTTCATGAAAGAATCCGTTCATGCGCCATCTCTGCCTGCTCGTCCTGTTCTGCGGCACCCTGCTGACCTCGGTCATCCAGGCGGCACAATACCCCAGCGAAAAGGGTCAGCTGCAGGTCGACCAACTGGTCGCCGGCCTGAAGTACCCCTGGGCTGTGGCCTTTCTGCCGGGCGGCCAGGGACTGCTGATCACCGAACAGCCAGGCCACCTGCGGCTGTTCGCCGACAGTCGGCTGTCCGAGCCGCTGGGCGGGGTGCCGAAGGTCTACGCCAAGGGGCAGGGCGGGCTGCTCGACGTGGTGCTGTCGCCGCATTTCGCCGAGGACCGGCTGGTCTACCTCTCCTATGCCGAGGTGGGGGACGACGGCAAGGCCGGAACCGCTGTAGGCCGTGGCCGGCTGTCCGAGGACCGGCGGCGGCTCGAGGATTTCCGGGTGATCTTCCGCCAGCAGCCGAAGCTCTCCACTGGCCAGCACTTCGGCTCGCGGCTGGTGTTCGACCGCGACGGCCACCTGTTCATCACCCTCGGCGAGAACAACCGGCGCTCCACCGCCCAGGATCTCGACAAGCTGCAGGGCAAGCTGGTGCGCCTGTATCCGGACGGCCGCGTGCCTGAGGACAACCCCTTCGTCGGCCGCCCCGGCGTGCGGCCGGAGATCTGGTCCTACGGTCACCGCAACCAGCAGGGCGCCGCGCTGAATCCCTGGAGCGGCCGGCTCTGGACCCATGAGCATGGCCCGCGCGGTGGCGATGAGATCAACCTCCCCGAGCCCGGCAAGAACTACGGCTGGCCACTGGCCACTCATGGCGTCAACTATTCCTTCCTGCCGATCCCCGAGGCCCGCGGCAAAATCGTCGAGGGCACCGAGCCGCCTCACTACGTCTGGGAAAAGTCGCCGGCGATCACTGGCATGGCCTTCTACGATGCCGAACGCTTCCCCGCCTGGCAGCACAGCCTGTTCATCGGCGCCCTGGCCGACCGCTGCGTGATCCGCCTGGAGCTGGACGGCGACCGCATCGTCCACGAGGAACGCCTGCTGGAGGACCTGGGCAGCCGCATCCGCGAGGTTCGCCTGGGGCCGGACGGCTACCTCTATGTGCTGACCGACGAGACAAACGGCAAGTTGTTGCGCCTCGGGCTGGCGCCCCGGGAGTAGAATGCCGCCCCCGGCAAGCAAGGTATTCAAGATGGCACTCATTGGGCGGTTCAATTCCCTGCAGGTGGTCAAGCACACCGACTTCGGCCTATATCTCGACGGCGGTGCGGACGACGAGATCCTCCTGCCCAGACGCTACGTGCCCAAGGACCAGCCAAGTGAGGTCGGCGACTGGCTGAACGTCTTCGTCTACTTGGACAGCGACGACCGGCTCATCGCCACTACCCTCAGGCCCAGGGTTCAGGTCGGCGGCTTCGCCAGCCTCAAGGTGGTGCAGATCAACCGCGTCGGCCTGTTCCTCGACTGGGGCCTGCCCAAGGATCTGCTGCTGCCCCACTCGGAAGAGAAGCGCCCGCTGCAGGTCGGCGACTACTGCGTGGTCCACGCCTATCTCGACCCGCGCACCCGGCGCATCGTCGCCACCGCGCGGCTCGACCGCTACCTGGACCAGGCCCCGCCCCTCTATCAGCCCGGCCAGGCGGTGGACCTGCTGGTGGTCGAGCCCACCCCGCTGGGCTTCAAAGCGATCATCGACGGCCAGCACTGGGGGCTGATCCACAAGAACGAGGTATTCAAGTTCCTCCGTAGCGGCATGCGCGAGCAGGGCTACATCAAGGAAGTGCGTGACGACGGCAAGATCAGCCTGACCTTGCAACCCATCGGCCAGGCCGCCCGCGACGAGCTGGCCGAGCGCATCCTCGCGCGGCTAGACGAGGAGGGCGGCGTGCTGCCGCTCGGCGACAAGAGCCCGCCGGAACTGATCGCCCGGCTGTTCGGCGTCAGCAAGGGCAGCTTCAAGAAGGCCATCGGCGGCCTCTACAAGCAGGGCCTGATCGCCATCCACGACGAGCGCATCGAGCGGCGCTGAAGGCAGGGGCGGGCTGCGCTTGCCCGCAGCCATCCGCTGGGCTGGATCTGCCGGTGCATTTCCAGCCACCTGTCTATATTCATTATTCATTCTTTGGATATGAAGCAAGCGCGTCATTCCACCAACTCATGACTTGCCTGAGCGGCCACCAATCGCTATTGGCGGTTGAATCCATTTCCATAGGAGGGAACATGGCGATGCTACTGGACGATCTGATCGAACGCAGGAAAGACGCGCTGATCTTGCTGGCCCGCATACTGCTGATGGGGCTGTTCCTGCTATCCGGATGGGGCAAGCTCACCAATTTTTCCGGAACGGTCGCCTATATGGCGTCGCTAGGGGCGCCGCTACCCTGGCTGGCGGCCCTGATTGCGGTCGTCATGGAAGTCTTCGTCGCGCTCGCCTTGGTCGTCGGATTCCTTGCGCGTCCCCTGGCGCTGCTCTTTGCCCTGTTCGTATTGGGTACAGCGCTCCTCGGCCACCGTTACTGGACGCTCGAGGGTGCGGACCGCGCCATGAACATGGTCCAGTTCTACAAGAATCTCTGCATTATCGGCGGCTTGCTGCTTCTCGCCGTCACCGGACCCGGCAAGTACGCGGTTGCATACAAGGGCCGGCGTGAGTCCGCCCGGTGAGCGATGTCGGCGCTCCCCGCCCCGCAGGCATACCCCGCCTTGGAACTCCAGCGCACAGGGTTGCCGACCTCGAACTTCTCCGGCACGGCGTACCTCCGGGGTTGCCGGACAACGGTTCCCGTAGCCCTGGACCGCTCCAGACGGGAAAAGTTGTCGGTTTCTCGGCTCAGGGGCTTGAGCTGGAGCGGCCGAATTTGAATAATGTGCGCCGTCTTACGCCGGTGTAGCTCAGTCGGTAGAGCGGCTCATTCGTAATGAGAAGGTCGAGGGTTCGATTCCTTTCACCGGCACCAGAAAAATCAAGGCCTGCAGCGATGCGGGCCTTTTTCATTTTTGGGGCGGGCTATCACCGGGCTAGCGTCAGAACAGAAAGCAGCTACTCCTCGCTCTCCCTGCCAGCTTCTGCAATCGTCCAGGGGTTGTACAAAAAGTAAACAGCGCAGTCCGGTGCCTGAAAGTAAACTACTGGCCCCTGTCATAGCACTGTCCAGGAAGCGCCATGGTCAAGCTGGAAGACATCAAGAAAGACGCCCAGATTCGCGGCCTGCATGGCAACGAAGTAGTGAAGATCGTCAGCGTCGACAAGGTTGGTGACTCGGTGGTCAGCGTCGTCTACCAGAAGAGCGCAGGTGGCTACGGCGACCAGATGCTGTTCCGCTCCGACGAGGCGCGTCTGGAACTGGCGCAGGCCGGCAAACCCTGGGCGTTTGATGCACCGGGTGCCGACTTCAAGCTGGGCTTGGAGGCCTATCGCATCAACCTGGCCCACCTGTTCGACCCGATGATGGCGGTGCATACCTCCAACGTGGATCCCTTGCCGCATCAAATTTCCGCCGTCTACGAATTCATGTTGCCGCGTCAGCCGCTGCGCTTCGTGCTCGCCGATGATCCAGGTGCCGGCAAGACCATCATGGCTGGCCTGCTGATCCGCGAGCTGCTGATGCGTGCCGATGCCCGGCGCATTTTGGTGGTATCGCCCGGCTCGCTGACCGAACAGTGGCAGGACGAGCTGCTGGAGAAGTTCGGCGTCAGATTCGATGTATTCAGCCGCGAGAAGCAGGAGCAATGCGCCTCCGGCAACTACTTCGAGGAAGCCAATCTGCTGATTGCCCGCCTCGACCAGCTGTCGCGCAGCGAGGACTACCAGCAGAAGCTGAAGAACACCGAGTGGGATCTGATCATCGTCGACGAAGCCCACAAGCTCTCGGCCAACTACTTCGGCAGCAAGGTCAACAAGACTAGGCGTTTCGAGCTGGGCGAGCTGCTTGGCTCGATCACCCGCCACTTCCTGCTAATGACCGCCACCCCGCACAACGGCAAGGAAGAAGACTTCCAGATCTGGCTGTCGCTGCTGGACGGTGATCGCTTCTACGGCAAGTTCCGCGAGGGCGCACACAAGGTCGATGTCTCCGACATGATGCGTCGCATGGTCAAGGAGGAGCTGCTCAAGTTCGACGGCACGCCGCTGTTCCCCGAACGCCGTGCCTACACCGCCAACTACGAGCTGTCCGACCTCGAAGCCGCGCTCTACCACGATGTCACCGAGTACGTGCGCAACGAGATGAATCGTGCCGACAACCTGGATGGCAAGCGCAAGGGCACGGTCGGCTTCGCCCTGACCCAGCTGCAACGGCGCCTGGCCTCCAGCCCCGAGGCGATCTACCAGTCGCTCCAGCGGCGGCGCAAGCGCATGGAAAATCGCCTGGAGGAGACCAAGCTGCTGGCGCGTGGGCAAAGCATTGCCTCGACCCTCGGCGAATACCATGTGAAGAAGCAAATCGAGCTGCCCGACAACATCGACGATCTGGACGATGAACTCAGCGCCGACGAGTACGAGCTGTATGCCGAGCAGGTAGTCGATCAGGCCACCGCAGCCGAAACCATTCCAGAGCTGGAAGCGGAAATCTGGTCGCTCAAGGCGCTGGAGAGCCAGGCGCGGGCCGTGGTGCAGTCCGGCAAGGACAAGAAGTGGGAAGAGCTGTCCTGCCTGTTGCAGGACACTCCCGAGATGTTCACCAGCAGCGGTAGCCGCCGCAAGCTGATCATCTTCACCGAGCACCGCGACACCCTGAACTACCTGGTTGCCCGCATCAGCAACATGCTCGGCAATCCGGAGGCAGTGGTGACCATCCACGGCGGCACCAACCGCGATGAGCGGCGCAAGACCCAGGAAGAGTTCCGCAACAACCCCGCCGTACTGGTGCTGGTCGCCACCGATGCCGCCGGTGAAGGCGTGAACTTGCAAAACGCCAACCTGATGGTCAACTACGACCTGCCCTGGAACCCCAACCGCCTGGAGCAGCGTTTTGGCCGTATCCACCGGATCGGCCAGACCGAGGTCTGCCACCTGTGGAACATCGTCGCCAAGGAAACCCGCGAAGGCGCGGTGTTCCAGAAGCTGTTCGAAAAGCTGGAGATCGAAAAGCAGGCGCTCGGCGGCAAGGTCTTCGATGTGCTCGGCGAGGCCTTCGACAACATCTCCCTCAAGGATCTGCTGATCGAAGCGATCCGCTACGGCGATGCGCCGGAAACCCGTGCCAAGCTGACTCAGGTGATCGACGGCGCGCTGGATACCGAGCACCTGCGCGAAATCCTCCGCCGCAATGCCCTGGTCGAGCAGCACATGAGCCTGGCCGACCTCTATGCGGTCAAGGAGGAGATGGAGAAGGCCGAGGCCCGCAAGCTCCAGCCCTACTTCATCCGCGCCTTCTTCACTGAGGCCTTCACTACTCTCGGTGGTGAGATGCGCCCCCGCGAAACCGGGCGCTACGAGATCCGCCATGTGCCAGCCGCTCTGCGCGAACGTGACCGGGTCATTGGCGAAACCCGCACGCCGGTACTCAAGCAGTACGAACGCATCTGCTTCGAGAAGCAGCATGTGCGCCTGCACGGCAAGCCGATGGCCGATCTGATCCACCCCGGCCACCCGTTGATGATGGCCACTACCGACCTGATCCTCTCGGCCCATCGCAGCAAGCTCAAGCAGGGCGCGGTACTGGTCGACCCCAACGACGACAGCACCGCGCCGAAAGTGCTGTTCATGATCGACCACAGCGTGCGCGAGAACCCCACCCAGGGCAGTGCGGAGGCCAAGGTGGTTTCACGTCGCCTGCAATTCGTCGAGATCGATCAGCACGGCAAGACCCTGCACGCCGGCTGGGCGCCGCACCTGGATCTGCAACCCATCGACGAGGGCGACCTCAAGCTGGTCGGCGATGTGCTCAATGCGCCCTGGATCACCCAGAACCTCGAAGCCCTGGCCTTGCAGCATGCCTCCGCACAGTTGGTGCCGCAGCACTACCAGGAAGTGAAAGTCCGCCTGGAGCGCCAGGCCGACAAGATCCTCTCCGCCGTCAACGAGCGGTTGGTCAAGGAGATCAACTACTGGTCGGATCGCTTCATCAAGCTCAGCGACGATGTCAGCGCCGGCAAGCAGCCGCGCATGCAGCCGGAAAACGCTCGTCGCCGGGTCGATGAACTCACCGCCCGCCTCTGCCAGCGCAAGCAGGAACTGGAAGCAATGAAGAATGTGGTCTCCAGCACGCCCGTGGTGCTCGGCGGTGCGTTGGTGATTCCGGCTGGAATGCTGGCGCAGCGCAAGGGTGACAGCAGCTTCTGTGCCGATGCCGAGGCGCGTTCACGCATCGAGTGGGCCGCCATGCAGGCGGTGATGCAGGCTGAGCAGGCGTTGGGTCACCAGGTATTCGATGTCTCCGCAGAGAAGTGCGGCTGGGACATCACCGCCCGTCCCTCGCTTGGCCCGAACAACGCCATCCGCGATGATCGCCACATCGAGGTGAAGGGCCGCGCCAAGGGTGCTACCACAGTCACCGTGACCAAGAACGAGATCTTCTCCAGCTTTAACCAGGGCGAGAAATTCATCCTCGCCATCGTGCTGGTGGATGGCGATCAGGTGGATGGCCCGCACTACATCAAGCACCCATTCAAGAGCGAGCCCGAGTTCGGCGTGGCCAGCGTCAACTACGACTTGGGCGAACTGCTGTCGCGCTCGGTGGCACCGGGAGAGACCCTATGAAGCTGGAACGATTGCACCTGATAAATTTTCGGTGCTTTGAAAACTTGATTATGGATTTTGGCAAGCGCCTTACGGTCATCATTGCTGAGAACGGAGCCGGTAAAACAGCCCTTCTGGACGCCATTGCCATTGGCTTTGGCCGCTACCTTACCAAAATTCCTGGAATTTCTGGCCGAACCATCAAGAACACCGACCTGCGCATCTCTACTGGGGAGCGCCCTGCACCGTTTGCGATGCTGGCTTGGGAAGCACGTACCTACGACGACCAGTACATTACTTGGGGGGCTGGGCGCAGACGCGATAGTACTGTCACGGGGGGCACCATTAGGCAGCAGCTTTCCGCGTCCCAGCAGACCTTGCTTTCCAAAGGCGTGAAAGAAATCGACGACTTCACGTTGGGTCTTGTTCACGCCGAGGCAGAGCAACAAGCGTATTTCCTCCCTGTCATCGCTTACTACGGCACAAACCGAACCATCAGAGAAGAGGTGCAGCGGCGGCGCGGTTTCAAGAAAAAATTCACGCGCTTTGATGCCCTCGATGAGGCGCTGGAGCCTGATGCCCGGTTTCGCTCAGCCTTTGAATGGTTCAACGCGATGGAAGATGTTGAGCGCCGTGAACGCGAGGCGCGGCGAGACTTTGATTATCGGCACCCGGATTTGCAGATAGTCCGGGAAGCCATCGAGCGCTTGCTGCACGGTTACAAGAATCCTCGTACAGAAATTCGCCCCTTACGCTTTGTTATCGATCACATCTCACCCGATGGCCAGGTGCGCACCCTGCGTATCAGCCAGCTCAGCGACGGCTATCGTGTTGTGCTGGGCGTGGTTATGGATCTGGCGCGGCGCATGACGGAAGCCAACAGCCATGCAGTGCCAGCGAGCATGCAGGGGATGAACCCACTGGACATGCCAGCCATCGCACTCATCGACGAGCTGGATCTGCATCTGCACCCGCGCTGGCAGCAGCGCATCGTGACCGACCTGATGCAAACCTTCACCAATACGCAATTCATCGTCACCACGCACAGCCCGCAGGTGCTGAGCACAGTCAGACGCGAAAATGTACGTGTCATCGGCACGGATTCGGCTGGCCGTGTTGTTGCCGGTCAACCACTGGCGGCTACCTATGGCGAGCCTAGTGGTGACGTGCTGCATAGCGTCATGCTGGTAGACCCTCAGCCGCCCGTTGTTGAGAAGCCGGATCTAGAACGTTTGACTGAGATTGTCGATCAAGGGGGCTATGACAGCGCACCAGATGCGTCGGCCTTGATGCAGAAACTTATTGATGCCCTCGGCGAGCAGCATCCGCAATTACAGCGTCTGCAACGCAGTATTCAGCGGCAGAGGGCGCTTAAAGGATGAGGCATATCCGCAAGCTGGGGAGTGGTGGATACCATTTGAACCAGTCACACGCCAGCCCTCCGCAGACCGATCAAGCCGCTACCAGTCGCTGGAGCAGTTTTGGCTACAAGCAGGAAGTACTCGGCTATCTGCTGACCGAACAGTACCAGCTGTGCTGCTACAGCGAGTTACGTGCCGATCAGCAGGGGTTGGGCTACCACATCGAGCATGTGGAGAACAAAAGCCAGCACCCGCAGCGCACCTTCGACTACACCAATCTGGCGGCTAGTGCCTTGCGCAGCGCCGACCTTGGCCTTGTTCAACCACAAGCCGTATTTGGTGGCCATGCAGCCGGCAAGCAGCAGGCGGTCGACATGCGGCGCTTCGTTTCGCCGCATCAGGCCGATTGCGCGCGCTTCTTCGCTTATCTGTCGGACGGCCGCATCGTTCCGGCTGACGGCCTGGACAACACGGATGCAGATTGCGCTCAGTACACCATTGATCTGCTCAACCTCAACAGCCCCTACCTGCTGACGCAACGGCGCAATTGGTGGGATGAGCTGGACAGGCTCTTTACCGAACACCTTGCCGATGACATGGATCTGCGCTGTCTGGCAGGTGTCGACCTGCTGCCGCGCCACCAGTCGCTCAGCCCCTTTTTTACCCTGACCCGCCAGTTCTTCGGCTCCATTGCCGAAGAGGTGCTGCATCAGGATGCACCGGAACTGCTATGACCTATCCCATCAAAACCCCAAAAAAACTCATCGAAGTCGCCCTACCGCTGGACGCGATCAACGCCGCCGCGGCGCGTGAGAAGTCGATCCGCCACGGCCACCCCAGCACCCTACACCTGTGGTGGGCGCGGCGGCCGTTGGCGGCGGCGCGGGCGGTGATCTTTGCGCAGATGGTCAACGACCCCGGTTACGAGCGCCATCTGGGCCGTGGGGTGAACAAGGAGAAGGCCGCAGCCGAGCGCGAGCGGCTGTTCAAGATCATTGAGGATCTGGTGCAGTGGGAGAACACCAACAACGAGGAAGTGCTGGAGCGGGCGCGGGCGGAGATCTGGAAGAGCTGGCGCGAAACCTGCGAGCTGAACCGCAACCACCCGCAGGCGGCCGAGCTGTTCAACCCGGAGAAGCTGCCGGGTTTCCATGACCCCTTCGCTGGCGGCGGCGCGCTACCGCTGGAGGCGCAGCGTCTCGGGCTGGAGAGCTACGCCTCCGACCTCAACCCGGTGGCGGTGACCATCAATAAGGCAATGATCGAGCTTCCGCCCAAGTTCGCCGGCCGTGCGCCGGTTGGCCCGGAAATCGCCGCCGACAAGAGCAGCAGGAAGCAGGCGACCCGCGATGCCTTCGAAGACTGGTCGGGTGCCAAGGGGCTGGCCGAGGATGTGCGCCGCTACGGGGCCTGGATGCGTGAGGAAGCACAGAAGCGCATCGGCCATCTGTACCCGCAGATTGAAGTGACCGCCGAGATAGTCGCCGAGCGTCCGGATCTGGCGCCCTATTTGGGCGAACAACTGACGGTGATCGCCTGGCTGTGGGCGCGCACAGTGAAAAGTCCCAACCCGGCGTTCAGCCATGCCGAGGTGCCGCTGGCTTCGACCTTTATCTTGTCCAGCAAGACGGGCAAGGAGGCGTATGTCGAGCCGGTGGTGGAGGGTAACAGCTATCGCTTTACCGTCAAGGTGGGGACTCCGCCAGCATCGGCGAAGAGCGGCACCAAGCTGTCACGTGGGGCGAACTTTCAGTGCCTGCTGTCCGAGACACCGATTGAGCCGAAGTACATTAAAAATGAGGGCGCGCAGGGACGGCTGGGTCAGCGCTTAATTGCAATTGTTGCAGAGGGTAGGCGGGAAAGAGTCTATCTCGCCCCTTGTCACTCGCACGAGAAGGCTGCCTTTTATGCTGTTCCAGATTGGGCTCCAGAGCTTGAGATTAGTGGGTCATCTCAGTATCTCGGAGTTGCTCCGTATGGGATAAGAAAGTTTCATCAGTTGTTTACGGGGAGGCAACTAGTTGTTCTCAATGAATTATTTTCGCTTGTACATGAGGCAATAGAAAAAGTAAGGCGAGCCGCAATCTCCATTGGCATGGATGATGGTGACTCACTGTCAGATGGTGGTTCTGGAGCTAAGGCATATGCTGAGGTAGTTGGTCTATATCTGGCTTTGGCTGCAGATAAGGTCAGTGATAGGAACTCCACCCTTTGCGCATGGGCAAGCTTGAGAGAGCATGCTAGAAATACATTCGGCAGGCAGGCTTTGCAGATGACTTGGGACTTTGCAGAGAGCAACCCGCTATCTGACTCAAGTGGGAATTTTGAGGGCGGCGTTAAATCGATATCAGATGGTTTGCTCTCTATATATACGGGGGTCAAAGGGTTCGTTGCTCAAGCTGATGCTCAGACTCAGAGTATTTCGTGCAATAAGGTTATATCCTCCGATCCGCCGTACTACGACAATATTCCATATGCGGATCTCTCGGACTTTTTTTATGTTTGGTTGAGAAAGGCTCTGCGGCCAATTTTTCCAGTGCTCTACTCGACCTTGGCAGTTCCCAAGGCAGAAGAGCTGGTTGCGGCACAACATAGACAGGGAAGCAAGAAAAAAGCAGAGGAGTTTTTCTTGGATGGTATGACTTCCGCCATGAGAAATCTGGCGGAACTGGGAAATCCATGTTTCCCGGTAACAATTTATTATGCTTTTAAACAGGCTGAAACTCATGCAGAAGCTGGAACCCACAGTACCGGCTGGGAAACTTTTTTGGAGGCTGTGATTCGTGCCGGATTTTCACTTAGTGGAACTTGGCCTATGAGGACAGAACTCGCTAGGCGACTTCGCGGTAGTGAAAGCAATGCTCTTGCATCGAGCATTGTCCTTGTTTGCCGTCAGCGTGCCGCCGATGTGCCGAGCATCTCGCGCCGCGAATTCATCCGTGAACTCAACGCCACCTTGCCTGATGCACTGGCCGAGATGACCCGTGGCGGCATCAACTCGCCGGTGGCCCCGGTGGATCTGTCCCAGGCAATCATCGGCCCCGGCATGGAGGTGTTCAGCAAGTACAGTGCCGTGCTGGAAGCTGACGGCTCACCAATGAGCGTGCGCAGCGCCCTGCAACTGATCAACCGCTTTATCGGCGAAGACGACTTCGATCATGACACCCAGTTCTGCCTCGCCTGGTTCGAGCAGCACGGCTGGGCCGAAGGCAAGTATGGCGATGCCGATGTACTGGCCCGCGCCAAGGGTACCAGCGTCGGCGGTCTGGTGGATGCGGGCGTAGTGGAAAGTGGCGGCGGTGATCTGCGCCTGCTCAAGTGGGCGGAAATGTCCCGCGACTGGTCGCCGGAAAGCGACAGCCGCGTACCGATCTGGGAAGCCCTGCACCAGCTGGTCCGCGCCCTCAACCAGGACGGCGAAACCGCCGCCGGTAGTCTGTTGGCCCGCATGCCCGACAAGACCGCTGGCATCACCGCGCTGACCTACCGCCTCTACACCCTCTGCGAACGCCAGGGCTGGGCCGAAGAGGCCCGCGCCTACAATGAACTGCAAGGCGCCTGGCTCGGTATCGAACAAGCCAGCCAGGAAGCCGGGCATATCGGCAGCCAGGGCGCGCTGGATATTTGAAGAGGCTGGATATGACTGCTGCACATGAGGTGACAGTCGATGAGTTCTGGAGCCTCATCAAGAAGGAAATCACCGGTATTCAGCTGGTATGGGAGGTCGCCAACAGCCTTTATTTCCAGCCACGAAGTGAGGGTTGGAGCAGGCTAGGCCAGGACGCCCCATTACTGTTTGGTTTGACGCAGACGGTTTATGTCGAGTCGCTGCTGATACGAGTAGCCCGCTTGATGGATCCGGCATCGAGCGGGAAAGGCGGTCATCAGCAGAATCTGAGCTTGTTGCGTTTGTCGACGTTGAAGCCGAGCTTGGGCGCTGATGAAGCGGTTGTTCGCGGAATCTGGGATGGCTCTGGACTCAAGCGGGTTCGCGATAAGTACCTGAGCCATAACGACCTGGAGCGGCAGCTTGCGGTGGAGCACTCGGTGAACATTCCACTGACGGCGGAAGACATCAGGGGGCTCAGGCAACTGGTCGATGGGCTGCTGGAGTTTCAACAGGCGGTAAATCTGAAGCTTCGAGGCGCAAGTCTCCTGCACGAAGGCTTGTGCGTGAGAGTTCAGGCCGAAGTCAACGTGCTGAGTAATACGCTCTTGGGTGGCGAGCAATTTTTCGAGCTGCTGCCTGAGCATGAATGTTTGCAGCAGGCGTGGGGGAAAGTGAAGCATGGTTAAGCTCCCCTTCGGACGGTCTGCTCAACGAGCGACGCGATATGTGCAGGGAAATCAATTTCACCGCGCCCTTGAGCGCGTCTGCGAGCATGTGCACAGCGGGCTGTTGCCACATGCTTCTGCTGTAGAGGAAGAGAAGGAATGACTCTGAAACCCTGGCGTGAGATCGCCGAACCTCACGAAGACGTGCGTCGTGGCACCTTCGTTCAGGCCGAGTTCGCCGCCGACATCACCCGCGTGCACACTGGCACGGCGACCGCTGAGTACCAGAACCCGACGCTGTTCTTCGAACGCACCTTCATCACCGAGGGCATGCGGCTGCTACTGGATTCTGTCGTGAAGCGTCTGGCTGGCAAGGGCGGCGATCCGGTCATCCAGCTGCAAACCGCCTTCGGTGGCGGCAAGACCCACACCATGCTGGCGGTCTATCACCTGGCCAGCGGCAAGGTGCCGGCCAGCGAGATGCCGGGTATCCCGAACATCATCGACAAGGCCGGGGTGAGCGAGCTGCCGCGTGCGCGGATTGCCGTGCTGGATGGCATCAAGGCGTCACCCAACCAGCCGGTGCAGCATGGCGCCATCCAGGTGCATACCCTGTGGGGCGATCTGGCCTGGCAACTGGGCGGCGAGGAAGGTTATGCGCTGGTGGCCGAGGCCGACCTGTCCGGCACTTCGCCGGGCAAGAGCGTGCTGGAAACCCTGCTCGGCCGCTATGCGCCCTGCGTGATCCTGATCGACGAGCTGGTGGCCTACATTCGCCAGTTCGAGGAAGGCAAGGTCCTCAGCGGCGGCAGCTTCGACTCCAACCTGACCTTCATCCAAGGTCTGACCGAGGCGCTCAAGGCCGTGCCCACGGCGGTGATGCTGGCCTCGTTGCCGGAGTCGGATAAGGAAGCCGGCAGCCAGCGCGGCGTGCGGGCGCTGGAGTCGCTGTCCCACTACTTCGGGCGAGTGCAGGCGCTGTGGAAGCCGGTCGGCACAGAAGAGGCTTTCGAGATCGTGCGGCGCCGGCTGTTCAGCAATATCACCGACCGCCTGGCGGCCGAGAAGGTCTGCCGGGCCTTTGCCGACTACTACATCGCCCATAGTGGCGACTTCCCCGCCGAGACCCAGGAAAGCCGCTACTACGAGCGACTGCTGCAGGCTTACCCGATCCATCCGGAGGTATTCGACCGCCTGTACGAGGACTGGTCGACGCTGGACAACTTCCAGCGCACCCGTGGCGTGCTGAAGATGATGGCGAAGATGATCTTCAGCCTATGGAAGGACGGCAACAACGATCCGCTGATCATGCCGGGCAGCCTGCCGCTGGCCGATCCGGACTCGCGCAACGAGGTCACCTACTACCTGCCGGCCGGCTGGGATCCGGTGATGGAGCGCGACATCGATGGGCCGCGTGCGGAAACCGTGGCTATCGAGAACCACAATGCCCGCTTGGGTAGTGTGCAGGCGTGTCGCCGTACCGCACGCACTATCTTCCTCGGCAGTGCGCCGACCACCTCCAGCCAGATGGTGCGCGGTATCGAGCTGGAACGGATCCTGCTCGGCACCGTGCAGCCGGGCCAGCAGATCGGCCTGTTCAAGGATGCGCTGCGCAGCCTGGCTGACAAGCTGCATTACCTGAACAGCACAAACAACCACTTCTGGTTCGACACGCGCCCTAACCTGCGCCGCGAAATGGAGGAGCGCAAGAAGCGCTTCAAGGACAAGGAAGACATCTTCCCGGCCATCCGCAAGCGCGTGCAGGAGAGCTTCGCCAGCGGCGTATTCGGCGGTATCCATGTGTTCACCGACAGCGTGGACGTGCCGGATGACTGGCAGTTGCGCCTTGTGGTGCTGGCGCCCGACGCGGGCTACAGCAAGAGCGGCCCGAGCCAGGCTATCGCCAGGGCCGCGGAGATTCTCAAGAGTCGTGGCGAGCAGCCGAGGCAGAAGCAGAATCGCCTGATCTACCTCGCGGCCGATCAGGACAACATCAGCCGCCTGAAAGATCAGGTGCGCACCCTGTTGGCCTGGGAGTCCATCGTCAACGACTACAAGGACAACCGCATCACCCTCGACAACCTGATGGGCAAGAACGCCTCGGCCAGTTTCGAGCAGGCGCGGGAAACCCTGAAGCGGATGATCCGCGAGACCTACAAGTGGCTGCTGGCGCCGGTACAGACCGCTGTGCCAGGCCGTGGCCTCTCGGACATCCAGTGGGAGCATTTTCCGGTCAATGCTGGCGCGACCAATCTGGCTCAGGAAATCGAGCGGGTACTCAAGGAAAACGAGCTGCTGATCACCGAGTGGGCACCCTACCACCTGGCCAACATGCTGAAGAGCTGGTTCTGGAAGGACGACGTCAAGGAAGTCGGCGCCCTGGAGGTCTGGCAGAAGAGCTGCTGCTACCTGTACCTGCCGCGTCTGCGCGACAGCGAGATATTCGTGCGGACGCTGAACCAGGGCGTGCAGAGCCGGGACTTCTTCGCCATTGCTCAGGGCAAGGAGGGCGAGCGTTATCCTGGCTTTGTGTTCGACAAGGCAACCTCGGTGATTCTGGACGGCTCCTGCCTGTTGATCGAGCCAGGTGCTGCCACGGCCTACGAGGCGAGTCTTGTCAAACCTGATCCAGGCCCTGGGCCAGAGCCGGAGCCTGAACCGGGGCCCGGTCCTGGCCCAAGCCCAGATCCCACTCCAGAACCTGAGATAGTGCGTCGTTTGCCCACCCAGTTCTATGCCAGTGCAGAGTTGGATCCCGTCAAGGCCAAGATGCAGTTCGCCACTCTGGTCGATGAGGTGATCCAACAATTCACGGCCAAGCACGGCGTCAACGTGACAATCTCTATCGACATCCAAGCCAATAGTGGGAGCGGTTTCGACGATTCGCTGCAGCGCTCGGTTAAGGAAAACTGCAATGTGCTGAAGGTGAATACCTACGAGTTCGAGTAGGTATTTGCGCTGCGGGTGTCGAAGCTGGCGCCCGCTTTTCTACAGCCAGTGCCCCGGCATTTCGATCCCGTAGTTCTTCGCCACGGTCTTCAGCGTGGCGATGATCTCGGCATGCCGAGCCTGGTCAGCAGGCTGCCAGGTAGCGCGGCGATCCAGCAGGAGCTTCAGCTCGCCCAGGTTGTACATGCCCAGACGATGGAAGTTGCCCCAGCTGGGGATGCCGAACAGGTTGTAGATGACCACGGTGGCGTCGCGCTCGCTGGCAAGCCGCTTGTCGCCGGCCAGCTTCTCGGCGGCCTCTTTGGCTTCGTCATGGTCATCGTAGGTATTGAGAAGTTTCATGGGTGTTTTCGATAGGGGAGCAGAGAGGGAGCCACGCGAATAACAGCCCACCAGACTTTGGTTGCCGGCCTGGCGGGCAATGGCATAAGCAGGTTGAGCATTAGTTGCAGCGAGCGGAATGTTAGCTTCGCCGTCTCGCGTGCGTGGAGGTTATTCATCGACCTCGGATGCGGGTTTTAGAGTCTTGCCCGATATCTGCATCATCAAGGTCGTGAGCGGGTTTTCCGGTTGTCCTCCGTGATTGATATCTTGCGGCAATAGCTTGACCCAAAGTTTATAGAACTCGCCCGGATTTTCCTTTCCCCAACTGGCAAGCGCCCCCGATCCACCCATGTCCTCGAAAGCCTGCTGCAAGGCCTCTTTGACAGCGGTGGTGTTCTTGTTTGGCGTGCCTTTCGCTCGGCCGCCGGTTTTTCTCCCAATAGCCATCTATTTCCCTCTACTTTAGATAGCGCCGAACAGGGCTGCGGATGAGTTTACATGCTGCGCATACTGGCGCTGTAGGGGCCGGGGTGATGATAGGTCCGCCATTGAGCTGCTCGATGCGACGGCTTGCCGTTCTAGTCGATTGATCCATGCAGGGCTGTTTCGAATCGTCTCCGCTACTTGATGAGGATTTGCGCCGGCCAGTTCGCTGAGGTCGTGTTGCTCCAGGTGCCCGTTGTCCAGTAGCACAGCAGGCTGCACTCCGAGCAGACGGGCAACTTGGAAAAGCCAGCTGAGTGACGGCGGAGGTAACGGAGCCGTCACTCCAAGGGTGCCGGCCAGGCCCTTGATGATCTCCTCATCGAGCAGAGGGTGCTTAAAGCCCGGCACGGGCACAACAGCCAGCACTGCATCGTCATATCGCAGCTGAACCGTCTGTTTAACGCTGGAGGTGCCGGCCTCGCTGCAATGCTGGATCACGTTTCCATCGTTGAAGACCAGGAGATGAAGCCAGCAACAGGGGGCGGACTGGACCCGTTGCGAGTCGTCAGCGGACTTCAACTCCGCTAACAACTCGGAGCGGCGGTCGCGCAGATATTGGCGAAGCTCCTCCGTAATGCGATCTGCAGGCGTGACGCGCAGGCGATCACCATCTAGCTCGACGGTCAGACCGGCCTGGTGTAGGTAGTCCAGGGCGGCCATGGTTAGAAGTACTCCGCGTTGTCGTTGATAGTGGTGAGCGAATTGCCGAGGGGTGTTTCATCTTGAAGACCATCAGTGATGGTGCTGGCGGTCTTCGAAAACTTTTGGTTGTCTGCGGCATCCTCCATTCGTGCCTCGTTTTTCCATTCGTGCCCTTTTTCTTCATTCGTGCCCACGCTTGAGGATGGGCATGAATGGAGTTTCGAGGGCATGAATGAGGTAAGCGACCAATAAGACTTGATGTTCTTACCAAAGCCTTCCCGGTCGATCGTGACTGACAGCTTTTCGCGGGCGGTTCTGATCTGCTTTTGCGTATACCCGTTCTCGACCATCAGACGCTTGGCTTCCTTCCCGGTGAGCGGTCCTTCGCTCAGGATGCGCCGCAACGCTTCGGCGGGATCGTCGTCTTCCGGCTCGTCATCAATCTGGCGCTCGACATCGGCCAGGATCTCCTTGGCACTGCCATCGATGAAGTCTCCCCACCGTACGCGGGTGGTTTCGATGCCGTCGTCGACCGTGCATTCCTCGATGCTGTAGGAGCACCCGCCGTTGTCGTTGGAAATATTCGACTTGGCGCGGGCGAGGACGCGAACTTCCGAGTCTTCCTGCTTGGCGGCCACCAGCACGGTTCTGGCCAGCGCGCCAAAAGCCTGGCTGCCGATCACGCGATCCGCCGGAGAGGAGCCACCGCTTCCCTTGGAGAAGTGGCTGATGCCCAAGACGGCGCAATCGTGCTCCTCGGCGAAGTCCACTACCACTTGGAGCGAGCGGCGGACATCGTTCGCCTTGTGCATGTCGCCTTTAACCAGGTTGACCACAGGATCAAGGATCAGCAGCGACGCTCCGCCAAGGGCCTCCACGGCTTTGCGCAGTAAATTGAAGTCGGTTGCCGGGTCGAAGGGCTCATGCTCGCCTTTATGGTTTATCCGGCCATTGATGATGTGAACACGAGAAAGGTCTGCTCCCGCAGCCATCAAGCGCGGCACCAGCGTATCAGCAGGATCGTCTTCGCTGGTCCAGATAAGTACGTTGCCGCGCTCGGTGCAGAGGCTTCCATCAGGGTAGTGGCCACCGCTGGTAAGGATTGCTGCAAGCCCGATGGCCAGGGTGGTCTTTCCGGCGCCTCCCGCGCCGGCCAACACAGTGAGTTTTCCCTTGGCGATCCAGGCCGGCCACAGCCAGCGGATACCCCTTGGCTTGATGGCCGAGGCCTGCGTCAGCACAGCGCGGCACTTCGACTTTTCCGGCTTATCCAGGGCGGCGAGCTGCTGGTCGAGCTGCTCTATTCGCTCCTGCGCCAGCGCCATCCGGGCGATATCGTCGTCGGACAGCTCTTGGCCGTTGCCTACCGCGCCGTTCCCGGACTCGATCACCAAGCGCTCGAAGTAGCGCTCCTTCTCTAGCTTCTCGCGCAGATACTGCTGGCGCTGCTCTTGGCTCAAACCGCTGGGGAAAAGGTCTTTCAGCTCCAGACCGACCGCCGCCAGCACGTTGCGGGGTTCGCAGCCGGCATAGCAATGGACCAGGACGCGGCCATCATTGCCGCGTACCAAGCTCAGGGAGGGCGACTTGTCATCATGGGTCGGGCAGCAGGCCATATAGCGCTCGCCATGCTTCTTTACGCCTTCCAGACGCGGTAGCAGCAGATGTTCGAGTAGATCACTCATCAGTGTGTGCCTCCTCAAGCAGTTCTGCCTCTTGCTGATCGACAGGGCTGCTATGCCACACATTGCCGACTTTCAAAGATCCAAAGCAGCCTGAGGCGGAGCTGCCGTCCAAGCGCAAGATGTACCAGCCTTTCAGGGTGCCGGGCTCGTCGCCGTAGGCGTGGAAGTGGTGAGGCTGGCCATCCGGCACAGGCATGGGAAGCTGTTGGCCGAAAGCGTCTTGCAGAACCTTGTGGAACTGGATTGCATGATTAGCCATGACATACCTCCAGCATCAGCCAGTACATGGCGATCTGAGCCAGCGTAATCAGCAGGTTGAAGGCAGAGTCATGGGAGAACAGAAGGCCGATCAGGCTGGTAAATTGGCTGCGGGAGCGGCTGCTCTGTTGGTATTGGGGGCGGGTGCTTTTCATTTAGGCGATCTCCCCGGTATGACCAACAGTGCGGCGGGCCATGAACTCGGCAAGATCGCTCACGCGGTAGCGCACCATGCGACCGACCTTGACGAAGGGCAGGCGGTAGCGGCCGGTCGAGCGCCAGACTGCGAGGGTGTTCTGCTTCACGCCCAGGACTTTGGCAGCTTGCTTGTCCTCTACCAAGGCAGGAAGGTTGTCGAGGGCATAGCTTAATTGCTTAGCAATCTCCTCCTTGATGCGTTCGATAGTTTCTTTAGGTGGAGTGTGCATGATAAATCCTCACTATCATCGTCAATAAATGATGATGAGGATGCAGGAATCTACCGGGCCAGAATCTACTAGACCAAGTAGGCCAAATTTTTAGGTCTGGTTCTTTTTGATGTGTTTTAAGAACTCGCTCCAAGCATTTACAAAGCTTTTCGTCTTTAGGCTGCCAGCCTGTAATGCTCCGCTGAAGATATAGCTAGGTCGGGTCAATCCTTTTGCTTCGAGCCATAGCCAGCAGGTGTCACGCGCCCCAGAATTTCCGGTTTGATTAGCGCGCAGATTTGTTGCTGTAAATTCGCTTTGTTCCTCAAACCACTGATAAATATGTTCGATACGTTGGTCGAGTGCGGATTTCTTTTTGGGTTCCGCTGGCCTTTGGGTGATGCTCTCTTGTTGAGTTGGCTCAAAGACTTGAGCTCCTGCGGTCTCTTGGGGAGCGCATTTCTGCAGAGGTTGCTCTACGGCTTGAGCCTCTTTCGGCATGGAGTCAGCGTTATCAGGGTTGATTTCTCTGGCTTTCGGAGTGGCTTGTTCCTGCTGGCGCAGCACAGAGGCTTGAGTGCTTTTTCGCTTCAGGCTCTTGAGAGCAATGATTTCCTCAAATTTTTTGCAGTTAAGTGGAACATCTCGTCCTTCTTCATTTGCAAAATCGAGAAATCTTTCTAGCTGAGCAATTGAAAAAGGAAATGGTAGGGCCGGCTCATCAAGCTTTCCGGTTGGGTGAGAACAAAGAGTCGCTGCTTCCTCTGGCGTGAGGTCAACTTCATCCTCGTGATCAATATTGACGTAAAGCCCGTCGCTTCCGATCCGAAGCCAGCAGCCGAAGTTCTTCATATCGATGCTGCCGCTATCAGTTGGCAGCGCCATTCTTATAAATTCATCTCGACGTAGCATAATGCTCTTGTCGACACCTTCAAAGTTGAGGGTTGTTTCTTCATCAATATTTTTCATGGAGCCCTCGCAGGCTACCTACAGAAGAAGGCGACCAGCCAGACGGGTAGGTAGTCCGCTTTTCGCCCCGTAGGGCTAGGCTGGCAGTAACTCGGTTATCTGCTGCGGCGGTTCGGCAACTCGACCACAGATGCTGCTTCCTTGATGCCGGCGGCTTCGAGCATGGCCTTCGTCGCGGTCTCGACGGATTGGCGCACCGGATCGAGGTCAAGGCGGGCATAGATCGCCGTAGCTTGATGAGTCTTGTGGTTGAGGCTCTTGCCGATGATTGCCAGCGAGGCGCCGGTCTTGGCCTGCCAACTGCCCAGGGTGCGGCGCAGGTCGTGAATGCGCAGGTCGGTCATGTCGTAGTCGGCAGGATCGATCTCCAGCGCATCGGCGACGGCGCGGTAGCGCTTCTCCGCAGTGGCGGGCGCCTCGATCAGCAGCCGGTCGGCGCGCTGGCGTTCGTCGTCGGTCAGCTTGCCGGCAGTTTGCAGCAGGTCGAGAAGGCGACGGACACTGGCGCGGCGCAGGATGGTCGCCCATGCCTTCTTCGGCTCAACCAGATGGCCGGTCACGCCCGTGCCGGGGAACACAAAGGGGGAAGCGCCAGCGGCCCGTTTGCGTGCCCGCAGCGTAGCGACGGCTTCGGGCGGCAAGGGGACGTTCTGCGGGGTGCCGTTCTTCGTCATACCGATGCGCCAGATACCGGCATCAAGATCGATATCGCGCCAGGCCATTGCCTGTACGTTCGAGCGGCGGGCGCCGCTCAGCAGCGACAGCAGGAAGTAGTCGCACAGGGAGGACTCCGCAATGGCGGGCAGTAGGTGCGGCAGCTCACTGGCCTGTGCGAAGCGGTCGCGTGACGGTGCGGGGTTCTTCTGAATGCGGCTAGCCGGATTGGTGCCGTCGAAGTGCTCATGGTCGGCGGCGAAGGTGAACACAGCAGAGATGATGGCGACAGCCTTGTCGGCTTGGGCTGCGCTTTTCTTTGTTGCTTTGGCGTGGATCGCCTTCACGTCAGAGCGGGTGATGTGCGACAGCTTCTTCGCCTTGATCGACTCCAGATACAGGCGCAGCGAGTCTTGGTAATCCCTCTTCGTCTTTTCGCTCAGCGGCGAGCCGTCGCGCTTCTTCTTGCTGACCAGGAACATCTCGAACAGCTCGGCAAAGGTCGGTTCTTCGCGGATCGCTCGGCGAGCGGCAGCAGGGTTTGCCCCAGTAGCGAACTCGCCGAGGATTTTCTGCGCCTCGCCGCGCGCCTGTTCAACCGTCATGCCGGGGAATGTGCCCAGCTTCACCCATGTCATGGATGCGCCAACACGCTTGACCACATAGAAGGTTCGGGCGCCGGCAGCGGTGATCCGCATCGCCAGCTTGGGCACTTCAGTGTCATAGACGGTCAGCCGCTTGCCGGCCTCGGGAGGGGCTACCGCCAGTAGGGCGGTTTTCGTGAATTTCAGCTTTGCCATGTCTTCACCTTGCCTGTTTCGGGCTAGCTTTGGGCTAGCACCGGGCTAGCGCAGGCTATCAAATTTGGTCAATTTTCGTGATAGCCCAGCAAGGTTAAGATACGCTGTAAGCCGCATTCTGTATAGCTTGATAAAGGTTCGTAAATGAGTGGGTATTTATATACCCTCTGATTCGTAATGAGAAGGTCGAGGGTTCGATTCCTTTCACCGGCACCAGTAAAATCAAGGGCTTGCAGTGATGTAGGCCCTTTTTTTCTGCCTTACGCCGATTTATTGTCCAAATTCTGTCCAATTGGCCTTTGCTTGGCCAACTGACCAAGAGAGGCAATGAATGGCATCCTTCCGCAAGCGTGGCGAGCTCCAGTGGCAAGCCCGTATCAGCCGCAAAGGCTTTCCAGACCAGGTAAAAACTTTCAGCACGCGCACTGAGGCCGAGATGTGGGCGCGCCAGGTCGAGTCGGAAATGGATCGCGGCATTTTTGTGAGTCGCACCGAAGCCGAGGCGACCTCGTTGCAGGAAGCACTGGAGCGTTACAAGCGCGAGATTACCCCGCTCAAGAAAAGCGCGACCAAGGAGCGTTCGGCTGTGGCCGTATGGCTGGCAACGGAGCTGGCGAAGCGCCCCATGGCAGCAGTGCGCAGCTCGGATGTGGCCAGGCTGCGGGACGAGTGGCTGAAGACGCTCCAGCCTGCATCAGTGCTGCGCCGCCTCGCACTGCTTTCTCACCTCTTCACCATCGCCCGCAAGGAGTGGGGGATGGAAAGCCTGATCAATCCCGTGGAGCTCATCCGCAAGCCCCAGGTCAACAATGCCAGGACGCGGCGCGTCACCGCTCTGCAGGGGGCGGGGGCAGAGGCTGGCAGTGCAGAGCGCCTGCAGGGCGACGAGCTGGAGCGCGTCATTGCGGCAAGTGGGTCCGATGTCCTGCCGGCAATCATCCGCTTGGCTGTCGAGACGGCGATGCGTCGTGGCGAGCTTGTCTCGCTGCAGTGGGAGAACATCGACTTGCAGCGCAGGGTGGCCCACCTGCCCAGCACCAAGAATGGCGAGTCGAGGGACGTGCCGCTGTCCTCCCGAGCGGTGGCCGTGTTGCAGCAGCTTCGGGGTGACGGCGCAGTGTCAGGTAGGGTTTTTCAGGTTCGTGAGGATGCAGTGACGCGGGCTTTTGACCGTGCGCTCAAGCGTGCCCGGAACAGCTACCTGCAGGAGTGTCAGAAGGCGAAGAGGGAGCCCGACACGAGATATCTGTTGGACCTACGCTTCCACGACCTCCGCCATGAGGCTACGTCGAGGCTGGCCGAAATTTTCCCGCTCCACGAGCTGACTAAGATCACCGGCCACAAGGATACGCGCATGCTGATGCGCTACTACCACCCGAAGGCCGAGGATCTGGCCAAGAAGCTGATGTGAGCACGTCCACTGCGTCTGCCAGGCCTGGTGGGGATTCGGTATCCTTGCCGGCTTTGGTCACAGAAGACGGCGTGGCATGGTGCGATCCGCCAAGGGCATGACCTTGGGCGCAAAGCGTGCTTGTCGGCAAAAAGGACACCGATTTTGAGCGATTCAAGCATTACCCTCAGTCAGCTGGAGAGCCATCTCTGGGAGTCCGCCAACATCCTGCGTGGCCCGGTGGACGCGGCTGATTTCAAGACCTACATCTTCCCGCTGCTCTTCTTCAAACGCATCTGCGATGTCTGGGATGAGGAGTACGCCGAGATCGTCGAGGAGAGCGGCGACGCTGAACTGGCGCTATTTCCCGAGTCGCATCGCTTCCAGATACCCGAGTTCTGCCACTGGGAGGACGTTCGGGAAAAGTCGATCAACGTCGGCTCGGCCTTGCAGTTGGCCATGCGCTCCATCGAGCGGGCCAACCCCGATACCCTTTATGGTGTCTTCGGTGACGCCCAGTGGACCAACAAGGAGCGCCTCTCCGATGCGCTGCTGAAAGACCTGATCGAGCACTTCTCGCGCCTGCCCCTGGGCAACCGCAACGTGGCATCCGACGTGTTGGGGGATGCCTACGAGTACCTGATCAAGAAATTCGCCGACGCTACCAACAAGAAGGCTGGCGAGTTCTATACCCCGCGCAGCGTGGTGCGCCTGATGATCGAGATGCTCGATCCGAAAGAGGGCGAAACCATCTACGACCCTGCGTGCGGTACGGGGGGCATGCTGCTGGCCGCTGTCCAGCATGTGAAGGAGCAGCACGGCGATGTCAAACGCTTGTGGGGCAAGCTCTACGGCCAGGAGAAGAACCTGACCACTTCCGCTATCGCCCGGATGAACCTATTCCTGCATGGCATCGAAGACTTCCAGATCGTTCGCGGCGACACCCTGCGCAACCCGGCATTCTACGATGTCGACCGTCTGGCCACCTTCGACTGCGTGATTGCCAACCCGCCGTTCTCGCTGGAGAAGTGGGGGGAAGAGCTGTGGCTGAACGATCCCTTCGGACGCAACTTCGCAGGGGTTCCGCCGTCCGGTTCCGGCGACTTCGCCTGGGTCCAGCACATGGTCAAATCCATGGCCAAGGGCACCGGTCGCATGGCTGTAGTACTGCCGCAGGGGGCTCTGTTCCGCAAGGGGGTAGAAGGAGCCATCCGCCAGAAGTTGCTGGAAATGGATCTGATCGAAGGCGTCATCGGCCTGGCACCGAACCTCTTCTACGGCACCGGCCTGGCCGCCTGCATCCTGTTGCTGCGCCTGCGCAAGCCCGAGGCCAGGAAGCGCAAGGTGATGATTGCCGATGCTGCGCGCCTGTTCCGCCGTGGCCGGGCGCAAAACTTCCTGGAGCTCGAACACGCCAGGCAGATCCAGGGCTGGTACGAGCAGTTCGTCGATGTGCCGGACGCCGTGCGGATCGTCGACCTTGACGAGATCAAGGCCGAAGACTGGACGCTGAATATCTCGCGCTATGTGCTGCCGCCACTGCAGGAGGATATCCCGCCGCTGCCGGAAGCGATTGCCGCGTTCAAGGAGGCGCTCAACCGTTGCCGCGAGGCGGAAGAGCGGCTCGCGCAGGTCATGACTGAAGGAGGATGGTTGCAATGAATTCAGACCGCCCCTTCAAAGACAACAAGATCTTCACTGAAGAAATGGCGAACGCTGCACGTATGCGACTGAAGGAAAAGTTTGCCCAAATGGAACAAGAGAAGCCAGGCAGCCCTAAGCGCATCACCCAACAGGAACTGGAAAGCTACCTCTGGGGTGCCGCAGTCCTGCTGCGCGGCCTCATCGATGCCGGCGACTACAAGCAGTTCATCTTCCCGCTGCTGTTCTTCAAGCGCGTCTCTGACGTATGGGACGAGGAGTATCAGGCTGCCCTGCAGGAGTCGGAGGGCGATCTGTCCTACGCCGAGTTCGCCGAGAACCATCGCTTCCAGATCCCGGCCGGCGCGCACTGGCGCGATGTCCGCCAGGTGCCGATGAATGTCGGCATGGCCATCCAGAAAGCCATGCGCGACATCGAGGCAGCCAACCCGGAGCTGCTCGACGGCATCTTCGGCGATGCGGCCTGGACGAACCGCGAGCGCCTGCCTGACGAGACCCTCAAGGACCTGATCGAGCACTTCTCGACCCAGACGCTCTCGGTGGCCAACGTGCCCGAGGACGAGCTGGGCAACGCCTATGAGTACCTGATCAAGAAGTTCGCCGACGACTCCGGCCACACCGCCGCCGAGTTCTACACCAATCGCACCGTCGTGCATCTGATGACCCAGTTGCTCAAGCCCCAGGCCGGCGAGTCGATCTACGACCCTACCTGTGGCACTGGCGGCATGCTGATCTCCGCGCTCGACGAGGTGAAGCGCTCCGGGGGCGAATACCGCACCCTCAAGCTCTACGGTCAGGAGCGCAACCTGATCACCTCGTCCATCGCCCGGATGAACCTGTTCCTGCACGGTGTCGAAGACTTCCAGATCATCCGAGGCGACACCCTCGCCGAGCCCAAGCACATTGCCGGCGACCGCCTGCGCAAGTTCGACGTGATCCTGGCCAACCCGCCGTACTCGATCAAGCAATGGAACCGCACGGTCTGGGAGCAGGACGCCTGGGGACGCAACTTTCTCGGCACGCCGCCGCAGGGGCGGGCGGACTACGCCTTCCAGCAGCACATTCTCGCCAGCCTCAGCGACAAGGGCCGCAGTGCGGCGCTGTGGCCGCATGGCGTGCTGTTCCGCAACGAGGAGCAGTCGATGCGCGCCAAGATGGTCGAGCAGGACTGGGTCGAAGGCGTCATCGGCCTTGGGCCGAACCTGTTCTACAACTCGCCGATGGAGTCCTGCATCCTGATCTGCAACCGGCACAAGCCTGCCGAGCGCAAGGGCAAGGTGCTGTTCATCGATGCGGTCAACGAGGTGACCCGTGAGCGGGCGCAGAGCTTCCTCAAGCCCGAGCACCAGAAGCGCATCCTTGATGCCTGGCAGGCGTTTGCCGACGAGCCGGGTTTTGCCCGCGTGGCCACTCTGGACGACCTCGCCGGCAACGGCTGCAACTTGTCCATCCCGCTCTACGTGAAGCGCCAGAGCGGCAGCGCCTCGGCAGGCCAGCAGGCGCAAAGCCTGCAGGAAGCCTGGGCAAGCTGGCAGGACAGCGGCCGGGCGTTCTGGCAGCAGATGGACGAGCTGGTGGAAACGCTGGACGGGCTGATCGCGCAGGAGGGAGCCGATGCGTAGCGCCGTCGAACTGCTGGACGAGCTCAATGCGGTGGACGAGTCCGCTCGCATCGAAGCCAAGCGTGCCAGTGACATCGGCAAGTCCGTCATGGAGACCGTGATTGCCTTCGCCAATGAACCCGGCCTGGACGGTGGCTACTTGCTGCTGGGGGTGGACTGGGCGGTCAACGACAAGGGCGATACCGTTTACCGGCCTGTGGGCTTCCCCGATCCGGACAAGGTTCAGCGTGATCTCGCCAGCCAGTGTGCCAGCATGCTCAACGTCACCCTGCGCCCCGAAATGCAGCTGGAGCAGGTGGAAGGCAAGACGCTGCTGGTGGTGTATGTGCCCGAGGCCGATGTCACCCACAAACCCATCTACAAGAAAGCCACGGGCTTGCCAACAGGCGCCTACCGCCGTATCGGCTCCAGTGACCAGCGCTGCGTGGATGAAGACCTGTGGGTGTTGCGTGGAGAAAGCCAGCCCCTGCACGGCCCCGATTCCAGCGTTCTGTCCGATGCCCGGCTGGACGATTTCGACCCAGCCGCCATTGCCGCCTACCGGCGTGACCGCGCCCGCATCAACCCCCAGGCCGAAGAACTGGCCTATGGCGACGAAGACATGCTCGAAGCCTTGGGTGCTGTGCGGCGTGTGGAGGGCGCGCTGCAACCGACGCTGGCCGGCATCGTGCTGTTCGGCAAGCCGCTCGCCTTGCGCCGGTTGCTGCCCATGGTGCGCATTGACTACATCCGCGTGCCTGGCACCGAATGGGTGGAAGACCCGGAAAACCGCTTCCAATCCATCGATATTCGCAAGCCCTTGCTGCTGGCGTTGCCACAGGCCGAAGCCAGCATCATCGATGAGTTGCCCAAGGGCTTTCGCCTGCCGGAGGGCCAGTTGCAGAGCGTGCAAGAGCCCATTCTGCCGCGTAAGGTGATCCGCGAGGCGCTGGCCAATGCGGCCATGCACCGCAACTACACCCTGCACAGCCCGACGCAGATCATCCGCTACAGCAATCGCATCGAGGTCCGCAACGTCGGCTACTCCCTCAAGGAGCCGGCGCAGCTGGGCTTGCCCGGTTCACGCCTGCGCAATCCGGCCATCGCGGCGGTGCTGCATGATCTGCACCTGGCCGAGGCCAAGGGCACCGGCATTCGCGCCATGCGCCGGCTGGCGGCCGATGCCGGCTTGCCACCGCCAGAGTTTCACTCGGACCGGCAGGCCAATGAGTTCAAGCTTACCTTGTTCCTGCACAACCTGCTGACGGAAGAAGACCACACCTGGCTGCGTAACTATGCCGGCAGCAATCTGGATTCCAATGAGGCCAAGGTGCTGATCTATGTGAGGGCAACCGGGGCGGTGGACAACACCGCCTGCAGAGATTTTTGCGGCTCGGATACGCTCACCGCCAGCCAGGTGCTGCGCCGGCTGCGGGACCGTGGCCTGCTGCTCAAGCAGGGCGCGGGTAGCCGTACCTACTACGTGCTGAACTCGGCGGAGCACGCACCACGGCCTGAAACCGTACAGGCTGAGCTGCCCCTGGGAATCCCCACAAGTCCGGAGGAGGATGTGGGGATTTCTGCAAATCCCCACAAGTCCGACCCGCAATCCCCACAAGTCCTTGTGGGGATTCCAGCGGAGCTGCTGCAACGTATCCAGGCTGCGGGCCAGAAACCGCGCCAGGCCACGGTGCGTGAACTGTTGCGCGAGCTGTGTGCGCTGCGCCCCCATACCGCGCAGGAGCTGTCGCAGATCCTGGGGCGCAAGGACTCCCGCGAACTCACCCGCACGCACCTCAAGCCCATGCGCGAGGCCGGAATACTGACGCTGCTCTATCCGGAAAGCGAAAAACACCCCCACCAAGCTTACCGGACAGTGAGAGAAGACAAGGAGCAGGATGCCAATGCCTGAACAGAACAAGACCTTGAAGCCCGGCTGGCGTCGGGTGAAGTTTGGCGATGTGGTGCGTCAAGTCAAAGACAAGGTCGATCCGGAAACCTCCGGCCTGGAGCGTTATGTGGCTGGTGAGCATATGGATACCGACGACCTGCGCATTAGGCGCTGGGGTGTGATTGGGTCAGGCTATTTGGGGCCAGCCTTTCATATGCGCTTTACTAATCTTTTAAAAAGTAATGTCATGCTGCTGTATATCGGCAGTCCGGGTGGCGGAAAAACGATCTCACCAGCTCCGGCAACTTCTGGATTCTGCGCAGCG